>JADYYV010000078.1 GCA_020853455.1 Alphaproteobacteria bacterium
CATGATGATCTGGCAGCTGAGGCGCGAATTGTCCTGCACCGCAAATGCCTCGTCCATCATGTAAATCTCGTCTTCGCTTGCCGGCACCAGCTTTGCCGTCCATGCGGGATCCACATAAACATGGCAGGTGCCGCAGGCCAGCGACCCGCCGCATTCCGCCTTGATCGCAAGGTTGGGGTCGCGCATGCCGTAATCGCGGATGATTTCCATCAGCCGCCAGCCTTCGATGGCCTCTAACTCCTGCTCCGCCCCGTTGCGGCCTGTCACGCGGATTTTCATGGGCGTTCATCCGCTGACGGGCGCTCCATGATTTCGCGCAGCGCAAACGCGCCCGCCGCCGTCATGATCGCGGTGATGATCATCTGCACCGGCGCGCTCAATACCACGATGGGTGTCAGGCGCGGGTCGTACATGTCCTTCACGTCGGCCGGCACGATCAGGGTGGTGATGAAATAGAATGCGGCGATAATCGGCAGCGCCGCCAGCAGCCCCATGCCCGCGATGCGGAACGAAATCGACAGCCCCGCCACGCGGCGGATGTATTTTGAAATCGGGTAATTCACGGCGGCCAGAATATGCGCAAGACCGTAACGCACGCACCAGAAAGCCGCGCCGAACAGCAGCATGCTGATGGTCGCCATGCCAAGGTTGACGACGCCCGCCTGCGGGTTCATCGCCCAGCCCTGAAAACCCTGCAGCGCGACCCAGCCCATGCTGAACAGCAGCCAGATCAGGATGCAGGCGTTCATCCCCTGCTGGCGCGCCGCAAGGTAGGCGGCATCGGCGGGCAGGTTATTCGCGCGCTCCCCCATCATCAGCAGGCGCGACAGGTGAAACATGAACCAGCCGGTGAAGACGGCCGAAGGCAGGCTCCAGCTGAAGCTTTCGAAAATCGTCATGTCGCGGCCATTGGCGAAAACCAGCGCCTTGGTCAGCGCATCGATGCCGATGGGCAGCACGGCCATGCGCGTCAGGTACGCGCGTTCGCGCCCGACAAAGATGTAGGCGTTGCGAACCGCGTTGGTGATGCTGAACTGGCTGCCGCTCATGAATCCGTTGTTTCCAAAATTTTCCTATATTCCCACCGGAATCACTTTACGCCAAGTTTTCCCTGCAGGTTGCTGCTGGATGTCGTGTATTCAAACCGCAATTTACGGTCGGGATAAACATAACGGAAAGCCTGCTGTGCCATCAGCGCGCCTTCGTGGAATCCGGAAAGTATCAGTTTCAGCTTGCCGGGATACCAGTTGATGTCGCCGATCGCGAACAGCCCCTTGGCCGTGGTTTCGAACTTTTCGGTATCGACGGGGATCAACCCGTTCTGCAATTCGATATTCTGCTGCGCGCACAGCTCGCCGACGGGGCCCAGCTTCATGGTAAGGCCGTAAAATGCCAGCAGCGTGTCGCAGGGCAGGTCCTGCACGGTTTTGTCGGCGTTGGTCAGCGCCAGCGCGCTGATCTGGCCGTTTTCGCCCTTGATATCGGTCAGGTTGGAAATGACCAGTTTCATTTTATTGTCGTTCACCAGCTGGCGCATCTGCGACACGGTATGGGGTGCCGCGCGGAAATCATCGCGGCGGTGGAGGAGCGTGAGGGAATTCGCAACAGGCGCAAGGTTCACCGTCCAGTCGAGCGCGGAATCGCCGCCGCCCGCGATGACCAGGTTCTTGCCGCGAAACTGTTCCATCTTGCGCACGGCGTAAAACACCGATTTGCCTTCATATTCCTCGATGCCCTTGATGGGCGGCTTTTTTGGCGTGAAGCTGCCGCCGCCCGCCGCGATCACGGCGACAGGCGCTTCGATGACGGTGCCGCCATCGGTCGTCAGCCGCCAGCCGTTTTCGGTCTTTTCGATTTTCTGCGCCATCTCGCCGAAATGGAATGTCGCGCCGAAGGGCTTGATCTGCTCCATCAGCCGGTCGGTCAGTTCCTGCCCCGTGACGACGGGCAGGGCGGGGATGTCGTAAATGGGTTTTTCGGGATACAGCTCCGCGCATTGGCCGCCCGGACGGTCGAGGATATCGACCAGATGCGCCTTCATGTCGAGCAGCCCAAGCTCGAACACCGCGAACAGGCCGACCGGGCCTGCGCCGATAATGATCACATCTGTTTTATGCGCCGTTTCCATGCGCCAGAAATAGGCGAAAAGGCGCGTAAAATCAAGGGTTTTAGGCTATTTTAGCGGCCAAGTCCCTGATATAGGCCGGGAATGTTGCTTTTGGGCGGCGGCACGACCGTGGAAATGTCGCCCGTGACAGGCCAGAGCTTCAGCTTATCCGCATGTTCGGGGCGGACAAGACCCGCCGCGACAGACTTGTCGAAGGACTGCTTCAGCCCGTCCAGATAATCGGATACCTGCACCAGCACGACCGCAGGGCCGCCTTCATAGACGGCCTTTTCCAGCGCCTGCATCACTTCGCGCATCGATCCCGGGCCGCCCGGGAGGGAGAAGAGCGCGGTCGGGTTGTTATGCGTCGTCAAAAGCTTGAAGCGCTCCTGTTCGGAGGTGACATGGATATGCCCCGCTTTTTCAAACTGCGGCTCGTCGCGGTATTGCTCCAGCACCACGGCGGTCACTTTGCCGCCTGCGGCCAATGCAGCACCCGCAACCGCGCCCATCACGCCGCGCGTGCCGCCGCCGTACAAAATCTCGTGCCCGGCCAGCGCCAGCTTGCGGCCGAGTTCTGCTGCGGCCTCCATGATTGCCGGATCATCCGGCGTTTTCGATCCTGCGAATACGGCGACGGTTGCCATTAGAAAAATGCTCCATTTCCTGAGGGTTTCGGCAGCAAACGCGTCATCAGACGCCCGAATTTGCTGAACTGTCCTTTTTCTTCATGCGGTGCGGGCACGCTGCGGAACGCGACCCCGCGCACATGGTTCATGCCGATGTAGTTCAGCACGTCGTAAATCTCTTTCGGGTTTTTCAGTTCTTCTTTTTTATTGTCGAAGACGAGCGAGGTGATGGTCATCGCCGTATCGGCATACCATTCGGCGCGCAGTTCGGTTTTGTATTCCTGCCCGTCGCGGCGGATGGTGGCATCCAGCGTAAACGTCTTGCCGTCGACCATGTTATGGATGGTATAGGTCGCGTAATTTTCCGCAGGATTGCCCCATTCGCGGGTCTCGCTGGTGCCGCGCGGGGGCGCGCCGAGAATGAGCGTCACATCGGCGGTGTTCAGGCGGCTGGGCGGAATCTGGCGGGCGGCGCTGTCGCCGAATAATTTTTTCAACATTATGAATTCTCCTGCCCGCTACCATACGCCCATCCAGCCTATGGGTCAATAAATATGGGAAATGGCATATTTATCAAAGAGTTTAAGTGTTTAGCAAAAACGTATTAGACTATCAGCCATGAAAAAGTACCACCTTCACCTGATTTCCGATTCCACGGGCGGCACGCTGAACAGCGTCGTGAAGGCATGTCTTGCGCAGTTTGATTCCGTGCAGGCGGAACAGAATTTCTGGCCCCTTGTCAGAACCCAAAAACAACTTTTGACCGCAATAGAAGGCATCCGCAAAAATCCCGGGCTCGTGCTTTATACGCTGGTCGATGAAGGGCTCGAAAAGGCGCTCGCCAAGCATTGCGAGACGATGGGCCTGCGCGGCATTTCCATCCTGCATCCGGTCATCCAGCTGATGAGCGGCTTTTTCGGGCAGGAATCGCGCGCGGAGCCAGGCTTGCAGCACCAGTTGAACGAAGAGTATTTCGCGCGCATGGACGCGGTCGATTACGCACTGCATCATGACGACGGGCTGAAAAACGACCGCGACCTTGCCCATGCCGATGTGATTTTGGTCGGCGTGTCGCGCACGTCGAAAACGCCGACTTGCGTGTATCTCGCCAATCGCGGCGTGAAGGCGGCGAATGTGCCCTATGTGCCGGGCATCCCGTTCCCCGAAAAGGTGCTGGACCTGAAAAAACCGATGTTTGTCGGCCTGACCGCAGCGCCGGAGCGGCTGATCGACATCCGCCGCAACCGCCTGGCGCAGCTGGGCGAAATCCGCGAAACAGATTACCTCGATGCCGAACGCGTGCAGGACGAAGTGAAACAGGCGCGCCGCTTTTACAGCAAGCAGGGCTGGCCCGTGATCGATGTCACGCGCCGGTCGATCGAGGAAACCGCCGCCGAAATTCTCGCGCTGCTGGACGAACACCGCAGCCAACCCAAGGAGACCGCATGACTTCCCAAGACGTCCCGCTGCGCCGCGCCTGTGTGCTGGGCTTTCCCGTGTCGCAATCGCTGTCGCCGAAGCTGCATGGCTGGTGGCTGCAGAAATACCAGGTGCAGGGCGCCTATACCGCCATGGCGATCCCCGTCGGGCATCTGGCCGACGCGCTGAAAATGCTGGTCGATCGCGGCTTTTCCGGCTGCAACCTGACAGCGCCGCTGAAGGAAGCCGCGCTGTCGCTGATGCAGGTGCATGACGAAAGCTGCCTGATGTCGGGCGCGGTGAATACGGTCGTGGTGCGCGAAGGCCGGTTGCACGGTTATAACAGCGACGGTTTCGGTTTCATTGAATCGCTCAAATCGCAGCACCCGAAATGGGACGGCACGAATGTCGCGATCCTCGGCACCGGCGGCGCGTCGCGCGGCATCATCGCGTCTTTGCGCGGCGCGGGCGCGAAGCATTTCAGCCTTGTGAACCGCACGCCCGAAAAGGCGCAGAAGATCGTCAAGGCGTTTTCGCTGGACGCCGATATTTACAAATGGGAACAGCGCAACGACGCGCTGCGGAACGCCACACTGGTCGTCAACTGCTCCACGCTCGGCATGGTCGGCCACCCGCCGCTTGCCATCGACCTTGCGAAACTGCCGCAGACGTCGGCGGTATGCGATATCGTCTATCGCCCGCTCACGACCGATTTGCTCGGTCAGGCGAAGCGGCGCGGGCATCCGGTCATCGAAGGGCTCGGCATGCTGCTGCATCAGGGCCGCCTCGGTTTTGCGCTGTGGTATGGCCGCGATCCCGAAGTATCGCCCGAGCTTTATAAATATATGGGGGAACTGGCGGCATGATCATCATCGGGCTTACGGGTTCCATCGGCATGGGCAAATCGACCGCGGCGAAAATGCTCGGCGACATGGGCATCCCCTGCCATGACAGCGACGCGACCGTGCATGAATTGATGGGCCCGGGCGGCAAGGCGGTATCCGCCATCGGCGCGCTCTGCCCCGAAGCGGTCCAAAAAGACGCCAGCGGGAAAGAATTCATCGACCGCAAAACGCTGGGCGCGCAATTTTTTGCCAATCCCGCCCTGAAAGCGCAGGTGGAGGGCATCCTGTTCCCCCTCGTGCGGGAATCCAGCGACGCGTTTGTGGAAAAATCGAAAAAAGCCGGCATCCGCGCCGTGGTGCTGGATATCCCCCTGTTGTTCGAGGTCGGGCGCGATAAAGACGTCGATGTAACCATTGTCGTGTCCGCGCCGAAAGAGGTACAGAGGGAACGCGTGCTGGCACGCGGCACCACGCAGGAACGCCTCGATGCCGTGCTGAAATCGCAGCTGCCGGACGAGGAAAAACGCGCGCGTGCCACTTATGTGGTTGAGACGCATAAGGGTTTAGACGACACGCGCGCGCAGCTTGGGGTTATCGTTAACAAGCTGCTGCCGCCGAAAGCGTCCCCGCCCAAATTCTGTCTTTAAGGAGCGGCGATGAAAAATTTCCTGTTCGGCCTTCTGCTGGCGCTTCTGCCGGTATCCGCCCATGCCGCCGAAGTATCGGTGATGCCGGAAAAAGACGCGGATGCCGTGGTGGTCGAGCTGTTTACCTCGCAGGGCTGTTCGTCCTGCCCGCCCGCGCAGGAATTTTTGCAGCAATTGTCGCGCCGCCCCGATGTGCTGACGCTGGAAGACCAGGTCGATTACTGGGACGCGTTAAAGACCTGGACCGGCGGCGCATGGAAAGACCCGTTTTCCGATGCGCAATGGACGGAACGGCAGGTCGCCTATAACCAGAAAATCATGGAATCCGACCGTGCCTTCACGCCCGAAATGGTGATCGACGGCAAATACCAGTCGGTCGGCAGCTCCAAATCCCAGGTGAACGGGCATATCGACGAAGCGCGCACGATCAAGCGGCAAAAATACAAAATGACGCCCAAGGTGACGCAAGATGGCCGTATGACGGTCACGGTCGAAGGCGCGCGGCTGATGGATAACGCGCAGGTCGTGCTGCTGCGGCTGACCAAGGAAGCGTCGACCGATATAAAAGGCGGCGAAAATAAAGGCAGCGTGATGAAAAGCCACAACATCGTGCGCGAAGCGATGGTGATCGGCACCTGGTCGAGCGGCAAGCAGGATTACAATTTTTCCCTCACGCGGTTCGAGGCGGGGCAGGGCTGCGCCGTGCTGCTGCAAAACCCCGAAACCTTGCAGATTTATGCGAGCGCGCTCTGCCTGATGTGACGCTAGCCAAGCGCTGATTCCCTTGCTATATCTCAACCATGCGCGAAATC
>JADYYV010000079.1 GCA_020853455.1 Alphaproteobacteria bacterium
GGAACCTGATCGTCACGCAAAAGGGCGGCTACCTGAAAATCCTGTGGAAACTGCACCCGCTGATCCGCTTCAGCATTCTGGGCATGTTCCTGCTGGGGCTTTATTTCTTTGCGCATATGATGATCGTGAAGGCAACGACAGAAATCGCCGTCACCTCGGAGCGTCTTGTGTATAAAAAAGGCCTGATCGCGCGGAACGTCGGTGAATTGAACATCGACCGGATCGAGGGTGTGTCGGTGCGGCAGGGCGTGCTGGGCCGCTTATGCGGCTATGGCAACGTGGTCATCCGCGGCATGGGCGTGGGCGAGGTTGTGCTGCCGCCCATCGAAACCCCCATCGAATTCCGCCGCGCCATCATGGAATCGCAGGCGATCCAGCAAAAAGTGCAGGCGCAGATGGGCATCACCCGGCCGATGGGATAACATCGCGGAGCGATGCGGGTTAATTTAGCCGCACTTGACTTAATTATCATAATATTATAAACTAACGCATAGTTTCAGCAACTTATGCAACAGGCGTCATGATTCAGGATTATTCACGCGATCCCGAAAACGGCCGTAAACCCGACCTGCTGGTCGTGTTCATGCATGGCTATGGATCGTCGGGCGACCTGATGCGTCAATATGTCGGCGATATTCTGGGTCCGATGCTGCCGAACGCGAAACTGCATTTCCCCGACGCGCCCGTGCAGATGGGGTTCAACAATCACAGCTGGTTCGAATTGCGCGACGTGATCGACCGTCAGGATGATATCGGCTTATTGCGCCGCACCGCGCAGGAACGCGCGCCGGCAACAGCGCGTGAACTCAACGATTACATCACCAAAGTCGCAGCGGAAGCGGGCATCCCCGAAAACCGCGTGGTCATCGCGGGCTTTTCGCAGGGCGGCACGATGGCGGTCTATACCGGCCTTTCCCGCGAAACCGAAGTGGCGGGCGTGTTCGCGATTTCGGGCGGCGCGCTCGATCTTGCGCCCGAAATCAAATCAAAGCCGGAGGTCAAACTGGTGGCGGGGGAGCTGGAAAACCAGCATTATTCCGGCGCGCCCCATGCGGTGTGGTTCCAGACCGTTCTAAAACAACAGGAATTTAAGGCCGAGGCCGAAATCATCACCGGCCAGAAGCATGAGACCAGCCCCAAGGCATTGGAATTACTGCGCGATTTCGCGCTCAAGGTTACCGGTCTGGACACCCCCAAAAACGGCGCAAAACCGCATAAGCCGTTCCAGCTTTAAAGTTGACATAATCCACTTATCGGGAGTAGGTTTTGGCAGGCGTCCGGGTATCGTCCCGCGCCTGAACGAACCGGATTTTTGCCATGAAACTTTCCCGCATGTTCCAGTCCAAAGCGGACGCCTTCCGCGAAGCCGTGCGCAACGACGACCTGCCGCGCATGGAGCGGCTGATGCAGAAAAAAGGCTATGAATTTTTCTTTGAAATCCTGAGCGGCGAATATGTGGCCGATATCACGCCGCGCATGGCGACGCTGCTGATCGACAAGCTGGATGATGCCGCGCTGAAGCGCTGGCAGATGAAGGCGGGATCGCAGCAGACCGTTATCGATTCAATGCTCGGCCAGTCGCTCTACCGCAACCGGCTCGACATCGCGGAACTGCTGATGGAAAAGGGCGGTACAGATTTCAACCAGAAATCCGGCGGCTGGTTCCTCAGCCGCGTGATCGGCAGCAATTTCGACGACGCGGTAAAACTGCGCATGATGAAGCAGATGCTGGCCAGGGGCTACGACAAGATGCAGGAAACCGACCTGTCGCTGCAATTCGCCGTCGACAAAAAATTCGCGGGCGCGGTCGACCTGTTCGCCGCCATCGGCCTCGACCTGCACAAAAACAACGAACAGCTGCTGCGCGGCGCGGCGCGCGACAAATCGGCCGATATGGCGCTGCATCTGGTCACGCGCCATGCTGCGGATATCGACCTTGCGATCTCGACCGAAATGGCGCTCGGCAACGCGCCGGTATTTGAATTCCTGACCGAATTGAAAAAACAGCTGCCCGAAAAACCCGCCGTCCGCACCGTCGAAACGCTGACCGCCGAAGTGGGCAGCCTGCAAGACACCGTGCGCGAGCTCACGGAAAAACTGGCCAGGATGCAAGGCGGCGCGACGCTCGACAAGCCGGTGCTGCGGAATCCCTCGCCATGAGATATGTCGGCGACAGCTATGATTTCGTCCGCGCCGCCCGCGAAAACAACGTGGAGCGCCTGCGCGACTGGCTGGGATATGAGGACAAGAATATTTTCAAGCAGCTGTCCGAGCTTGAAAAACGCGGCTATGACCGCTACGACAGCTGGCGCGTGCAGGCGGAAACGATCAAGTTTTTTGCGAAAGAGGCCAGCGACGAAGACTGGGCGCGATGGGGGTTCGACGACCGCGCCGCGCGCGACAGCTTCCTTGAAAAACAGTTCCGCAACGCGATCAACGACAAACGCTATGACACCTTCGAGCATTTCCTCGACGCCGGCATCGATTTCAACAAATCCGACGGCTGGTCGCATATCATCAACGCCGTCCTGCATTCCGGCATCGATGACGGGCGCAAGGCGATGCTGGTGGAGCGCCTGATCGAGGGCGGCGTCGATAAAATCAAGAACCCCGAACGCCTGGCCGAAACCGCGCTGCAATACGGCGCGATGCGCGCCTATACATTATTGGTGGACGCCATCGGCGCGCCGCCCAAAAACCTGCAATGGGCGCTGCGCGAAGCCGCGTCGCGCGACAAAAAACAGGTCGTGCGCTATCTGGTGGAACGCCACGGCGCGGATATCGACGCCGCGATCGAGGGCGCGAAAAAAGAAGGCTTTCGCGGCAACCGCGCGCTTCTGGAAGAAGTGAAGGAAGAAATGTTCGCCATCCGCGATTTGCAGGCGAAGGTCGCTGCGCTCACCGAAGAACTGGACGCGATCAAAAACCCGAAACTCAACAAACCGCCTTACCTGCCGCCGAAACCGTAGAGGAAAACAAAATGACTGCCTATATCCCGCCCGCCTTCGAGGATTCCGGCCTGCCGCAGACGCCGATGGTGCGCAAGGCCTATGACCTTGTGAAGCAGTTCAACCGCGCCACCGGTTCCGCCCGCATCATGGCCGAGATGCAGCAGGACGAAGAAGCGGTGACGATGCATCTTGTCGCGTTCGACAACGACCCGCGCACGCCCGTCGAAACGCTGGCGAAGCAATTTTCCCGCGCGGTCGCCGCGGATGTCAGCGAGATCCGCCACATCTACGATCACAATCCCGCTTTCCTGAAAAGCGGCGCGGCCGCGGACAGCGTGCGCGCCAGCTTTATCGCGGTCGCGCTGTGGGATGCCGAAGCGGCGCTGGAGCGTTATAAGGACGCAAAGCCGTACAACATACTGCTGGCCACATCGCAGCAGCCCGGCAAGACGGTCATCCTGCAAAGCAGCGTCGGCCATGAACTGCGCGCCCACAAAGCCTTTGTTGAATCCACCTACCTGGAAATGGCGGATAAAATCACGAACCCTGCGGTGGGCGCGCGCCTGCGCCAGACGTTGCAGGCTTTCGACCGCAAGCTGGGCGCGCCCTGAATACAGCGCCGGGTTTGTCACGCGATCCCGTTTTCGCGCAGCAGTTTTTTCTCGTCCGCCGTGATGTAGGAAAAAATCTTGGGCGATCCCGAATGCAGCGTCAGGAAATACACGACATCGAAGCGGATCACGCGCTGCGCGCCGTTCTTTTTTCGGTAGGTCGAATCCCAGCTTGCGCGCGCCATGTAATGATGGTCGTCGATGCGCGCCAGCTCCAGATCCGCAAGGCTGATGCCCGCAGCGCCGATGCGCCGGAAATGGCGGAAGCCGCGCGGAATGACGAAGCCGAACAGCAAACCGTTTTTGCCGCCCTGCACGCCCGCCGGGCTCGATTCAACGAAGTAATCGGCAAATGAACGGCGCACGGCTTTCGTGTCGACCGCCGCGCCGTCGCGCAGGGAAGCGTTGAAGCATTTTGAGTAGTCGTCGAAAAACTGGCGGATCTTTTGTTCTGCGTTCATCATGGCACCCCTCCTTTCAAGCGGCCTTGATCCGGCCGTTTTATGGTGGAGCCGTCTTTACTGAACGGCTGTACAAATACTTTTGTGCATCGCAGTAATTTCCTTGCGTATTTCAGTCATTATCTAAGTTAATCCTTCTAATATTATGTAATAACTTGAGATTTTTGCTTGAAACGCCAATTAATTTGGTATTCTCTACTCCAGAGAAGCAAAGTATTAACCATACATGGGATAAACTCATGAACCGCTTTATCGATCCCGCCGAGCTGATGGCCAAAAACAGCTCCGCCGCCGACGCATTTGAAGCCGACCGCCGCACCTTTCTGAAAACAGGTCTTGTCGCCGCCGCCGCTCTTGGCTGCTGGATGCCCGACCTTTCCTTCGCTTCCACCGGCCCTGCGCTGAAAAACGTGGGCCGCGAGATGCGTCTGACAAACATCCATACCGGCGAAAAGTTTCGCGGTGAATACTGGTACGGCGGGCGCTACCTGCCCGACGCATTCGGCGAAATCAAGTCGGTCATGCGCGATCACCGCACCGGCGAGCGTTTCCCCATCGATCCGCGCCTGATGGATATCCTGTATGTCCTGCAGCACCGCCTGTCGAACACCAACCAGATCGACGTGTTCTCGGGCTACCGCTCGCCCAAGACGAACGCGAAACTGCGCGTCGCCAGCCACGGCGTCGCTACCCGCAGCCTGCACATGTCGGGTCAGGCAATCGACATCAAGCTGCCCGGCACCCAGCTGAAAAACCTGCGCCAGGCCGCGATCAAGCTGAATTCGGGCGGCGTCGGCTATTACCCGTCCTCGAACTTCGTCCATGTCGATACGGGCCGCGTCCGTCACTGGTAACCAAATAATACGGGGATACCCCATTCAAAGCCGGACACCGCATGAAAGCGGGTCCGGCTTTTGATTTTCCGGCCTTTCCGGCGTTCTTTTCCGATATGGAATTCAATCTCCCCCTTGTAACCTGCCCCGTTCCTCCATCACAATCGGGGGTGGGCAACAAACACGGGCAAGGACCGGCTGGACGATGCTTTGGGAAGTAATGATCGAGATGACGATCGAGCTCATGCGCGTCATGGGCGAGATCCTCGCGACATTCGCCCAGATGATCAAGTCGATGTTCCAGTACTTCACCAAGAAGCCCGACAAGAATAAAAAGAAACCGGGCGCGCCCGGCGCCGCCGGCGCCGGCGGCCAGAACGAAGTCACGCCCGAGGAAGTGCAGGCCGCCAAGAAAAAAGGCGAGCTGGTCATGATCTTCACCATCCTCGGCCTTGGCTGCGGCGTCGCGCTGATGTTCCCGCAGGTGCGCCATAAACTGTTCGGCGGCAACGGCAACGTGATCGCCAATATCAGCGGCCAGGTGTCGGTCGAGGCGCCGCGCAACGATTTCCCGATGGGGCAGTACACCACGCCCGCGCTGTTCAAGAAGAAGAAATTCGTCATCGACGACGACGGCATCAAGCGCGCGATTTTTTATTACTGGTACGCACCGCCCAACGCCAACGACCAGAAACTGCCGGTCGTGGTGATTTTGCATGATAAAGACGGCCTCAGCCAGGCGGCGATCCAGCTGCGCGCGGCCGCCGTGCAAAAGGCGTTCCCGTCATACCTGATGATCCCGCTGTCGCCCAAGGGCAAGATCTGGGACGCGCCCGCGAAATATACGGGGCAGGAATTCCCCAAATCGGCGGAACTGCAAAATCCCGGGCCTTCCGCCATGTCGCTGCGCGACGCGATCATGGTGCTGGCATCCTTAAGCGACCTTCACCCCATCGATGAAACGCGCCGCTACATCATCGGCTGCGACGAAGGCGCCGGCGGCGTGTTCGGCGCGCTGGCGCATTACAAGGGCGTGTTCGCGGCCGGCGTTGCGATCGCCGGCAAGTGGAGTTTCGCCGACGGGCCTGTGCTGGCGAAAACGCCGTTGCTGATGATTCACGGCAACGCCGACAAGGTTGTGCCGGCCTCCGCCGTCGCCACGCTGGCGCAGGTCATCCAGGCATCGGGCGGCCGCACCGCCTATTTCACGGGGATCGACAAGGTCGGCCATGAATGTGAATCGCCTTACTTCTATACGCCGGGCCTGTGGAAATGGCTGTTCTCCCAAAGCCGTCCCGTGTCACAGCAAACCGCACAGCCGGTGGCTGCAACGGTAAAACAGTAAGCTGGCTCTGCTTGTTGGGTGCGCGAAAATTTATAAATTGGCGCGCATGGCGCGCCCGGAGGGATTCGAACCCCCAACCTTCGCCTTCGGAGGGCAACGCTCTATCCAGTTGAGCTACGGGCGCATATCCCCTTGTTTATCAGGTATTGCGCCAGTTCTGTCAACTTTTGCGCCCTTTTTATAATTCCATAATGTAAAAACCGGTATTAACACTTTCACATAAGGATTTAAGAGGTTGACATGGCTCTCCCTCACAGCATATACAGCTAATCTGGATTTATGTAGAGACTGATGGAGATTCTGCCGTGAAACGTACTTACCAACCCAGCAAACTGGTCCGCAAGCGCCGCCATGGCTATCGCGCACGCATGGCAACCAAAAACGGCCAGAAGGTCGTTGCTGCACGCCGCGCCAAAGGCCGTAAAAAGCTGACCGCCTAACCGGTATTTGCCCCCATGTGCGCCGCCGTGACGATGATCAAGGCGTCGCCGGATTTCCAGCGCATCGCGCGGAACGGCAAAAGATGGTCCGGTTCCGCTTTTATCCTGCAGGTACTGAAGACTGATTCCCCCACTTTCCGCCTCGGCCTCACGGCCAGCCGCAAGGTGGGCAACGCCGTTGTGCGCAACCGCGCCAAGCGTCGCATCCGTGAAATGGTGCGCCTGCTTTTGAAATCCCGCACGCTGTCGGGCTTTGACCTTGTCATCATCTGCAAGACCGCCGCCAGCACCCATGATTTCGCCAGCATGACCGCCGATTTTGAAAAGGGGCTGATCGCGCTGAAGGTGGCGGAATGACGGAGCCTTCCATCGCGGCGCGCGCGCTGCTGGGCCTGATCCGCCTCTACCAGTTCACCTTCTCGACGGTTATGGGAAAACAGTGCCGCTTTTATCCCAGCTGTTCCAACTATACCGCCGAAGCTATCCGCAAACACGGGGCGGGGAAGGGCGGCCTGCTTGGGATCCGGCGGATTTTGCGCTGCCATCCCGGCAATCCGGGCGGGCATGATCCGGTTCCCGATAAAATCTGTTCCCATACGGGCACTTGTGATAAAACCCCCTGACGATTCCGACAAAGACTGAAGGACAATATAAATGGCTTTCCAACCCAACGACCCGAACGCAGCCCGCGACCGCGCCAATATGATGATGGCGGTCGTCATTTCGCTGTTCATCCTTCTGGGCTTCCATTTCTTTGTCGAGATGCCGCGCCAGGAAAAGGCCGCCGCCGCCGCGCGCGACAAGGCGCAGCAGGAAAAGAACGTCGATACGATGACGACGGGCGCGAAACCCGCAACCGCCACGCCCTCCGCAGCCGGCGACACGCCGGACGGCACGATCACCGCCGCCGCCAATGCCATCCGCATTCCGATCAGGGGCGCGCGCGTCTCGGGATCGTTTCCCACCACCGGCGGCCGCATCGACGACCTGACGCTGAACGAACATTGCGTGCATGTGGATGAAACCTGCAAGACCAACCCCAAGGCCGACCATGTCGCGCTGCTGACCAAGGACGACGCGCCGCAGCCCGCCTATATCGACAGCGGCTGGCTGGCGGAAGGCAATGCGAAAGTGCCGAACGAGCAGACCGTCTGGTCCATCGCCCCCGGCAGCGCCGGCGAGCTTGGCACCGGCAAGGAACCCGTGAAGCTTTTCTGGGACAACGGCGAAGGCCTGCGCTTCGAGCGCGAGATCAGCATCGACGAAAATTTCCTGTTCACCCTCAAGCAGTCCGTGCGCAACACCGGCACGGCCGAGGCGAAACTGCGCGCCTATCACGCGGTCGCGCGCCGCGGCGTGCCGCCCGATTTCACGGGCTTCTACACGCTGCATGAAGGCCCGATCGCCTACCTGAACAACAAGGAACACGCGCCCGGCTACAAGGACATCGCGGAGGGCCGCGCCGACTGGCTGCAGGTCGACAAGGCCAAGGGCTGGATCGGCATCACCGAAAAATACTGGATGGTCGCGCTGCTGCCCGACCCCGCGATGGAATTCAAGGCGCGCGCGGTCTGCAAACTGGGCAAGGACGACTGCGTGGGTGGTCTCGACAAAAAACTGCCGCAGCATTTCCAGACCGACATCCGCACCGACGAATTCACGGTGGCGCCGGGCGGCACCGCGTCCGAAACCACTTACGTCTATGCGGGCGTGAAAAACCTCGACGTCATGCGCGCCTATCAGGACAAGTACAAGTTCGACAAGCTGGAACTGGGCATCGATTTCGGCATTTATTATATCATCACCAAGCCGTTCTATTACATCCTGCATTACCTGTTCAAGGTGACGGGCAGCGTGGGGCTTGGCATCTTGCTGATGACCGTGATCGTGCGCCTGTTTGTATTCCCGCTGGCGTCGAAATCCTTCCGCTCGATGGCGAAGATGAAAGTCATCGCGCCGCGCCTGAAGGAACTGCAGGAGAAATACAAGGACGACAAGACCAAGCTGCAGACGGAAATCTACGAACTGTACCGCACCGAAAACGCCAACCCGTTTTCGGGCTGCTGGCCGATCATCGTGCAGATCCCGATCATCTTCGCGCTGTATAAAGTGATCCTGATCTCGGTCGATCTGCGCCATGCGCCGTTCTGGGGCTGGATCCACGATCTGTCCGCGCCCGATCCGACATCGATCTTCAACCTGTTCGGCCTGATCCCGTGGACACCGCCCCATGCGCTGATGATCGGCGCGTGGCCGGTGCTGTTCTGCCTGACGATGGTCCTGCAAAAACGCATCACACCCCCGATGGCGGACGCGACGCAGGAACGCCTGCAGACCTGGTTCCCCTTCATCGCGACCGTGATGATGGCGCAGTTCGCGGTGGGCCTTATCATCTACTGGACATGGTCGAACGTGCTGTCGATCTTCCAGCAGTATTACATCTTGAAAAAGGTGGGTGGCGAAAACACCTCGCTCATCCGCGGTCACGCCGACCGCCGCAAGAAAAAAGCGAAGCCGGAATGACGCAGGGCTTCGTCTTCGACCCTGAATCGTTGAAGGCGGGGCAGCGCCTGTTCCAGCGCGAATGTAAATTCGTGGCGGGCATCGCCAATCATCAGGCGATGCCGCCCGATGACGGCATGCCCGAAATCGCCTTCGCCGGCAGGTCGAATGTCGGCAAATCCAGCCTCATCAACGCGGTCACGGGGCGCAAGGCGCTGGCGCGCGCATCCAAAACGCCCGGCCGTACGCAGCAGATCAACATGTTCGACATCGACGGGCAGTTCCGGCTGGTCGATCTGCCGGGCTATGGCTATGCCAAGGAATCCAAGGAAAAAATCGCGGCCTGGAACGGGCTGATCTATGATTACTTACGCGAACGCCGCTCGTTGCGCCGCGTCTGCGTGCTGGTCGATTCACGCCACGGCATCATGCCCGCCGACCGCGAAAGCATGGAAGTGCTCGACCGCGCGGGCGTGCGTTACATCGTGGTACTGACAAAATCCGACAAGCCCAAGGCGGCCGAGCTTGCCGCGACCATCAAGACGGTCGAGGAAGAGCTCCGTGTGAAACACGTGGCCGCGCATCCGGTCGTCTTCACCACCAGCGCCGACAAAAACATGGGCATCGCCGAACTCCGCGCGATCCTTGTGCAGGCAAGCGCGCAGCCGTAATCCGCTGCATTCCGACATTTATATGCTATTTATCGCATAAATTAATTTTATGCGATAAATAGCATAATTTGTATTTATGCGATAAATAGCATATTGTAATTTTATGCGTTTTATCGCATAATCAGGTATTAGGAGATTTTCGCATGCATGACTTGGCACGATCCCCAAAACAAATAGGACAACTTATCCAGCGGCATCGGGATGCGCAGGGCATGACTCAGGCGGTCCTCGCAAGCCGGACGGGAATGCGGCAGGAAATGGTCTCGCGGATCGAAGGCGGACATGACGGCGCTAAAATAGGCACGATATGCGATCTGTTGGCGGCGCTGGGCCTTGAAATGACGATCGGCAAGCGATCCAAAAGTTCGCTGAACGACATCGCCGACATCTTCTGATGGGGCGGCGTAAAACTCACATACCTCTGAATGTCTTCATAAACGCCCGCCTCGCCGGGCGGCTGGAAAAGAATGCGGGCGGTGCCGTCTCTTTTCAATACGCGCAAAGCTGGCTGGAATGGCCCCCGCATTTTCCGGTGTCGCTGTCGCTGCCGCCCCGTTCCGCGCCTTATCGCGGCGAGGCGGTGGTGGCTGTCTTTGATAACTTGCTGCCTGACAACCCCGATGTGCGCCGACTGGTGGCGGAAAAAACCGGCGCACAGGGCACGGATTCATACAGCCTGCTGGAGCAGATCGGGCGCGACTGCGTCGGCGCCATGCAATTCATGGCGGAAGGCGAAGCCACGGACGCGCGCGCGCCTGTTGCGGGCAGCCCCGTCAGCGACCGGGAAATAGAAACCATTCTCGCCAACTTGTCGCGCGCTCCGCTGGGCATCGATACGGAACAGGAATTTCGCATTTCCGTGGCGGGCGCGCAGGAAAAGACCGCGCTGCTGTTCCATGAAGGACGCTGGATACGCCCCATCGGCACGACACCGACCACACATATCCTGAAGCCCCAGTTGGGCGAAATTCCCACGCCATGGGGAATGATCGATTTGTCGAACAGCGTGGAAAACGAACATTACTGCCTGAAGCTGCTCGAGGGGTTCGGCTTGCGGGTCGCGAAGACCGATATCGCCACCTTCGGTGCGCGAAAGGTGCTTGTCGTGGAGCGTTTCGACCGCTACTGGCGCAGCGCCGACGAACTGATCCGGCTGCCGCAGGAGGATTGCTGCCAGGCGCTTTCATATCCCCCCGGACGGAAATACGAGAACCAGCAGGGCCCGGGCATCATCGGCATATTGAAACTGCTGGGCGGCAGCGACGAACCGCTGCGCGATCAAAAGGATTTTTTCAAAAGCCAGGTCGTCTTCTGGCTGATCGGCGCGACGGACGGCCACGGCAAGAATTTCAGCATCTTCCTGCGCCCGGGCGGACGTTTCGAATTAACGCCGTTCTATGACGTGCTCAGCGCACAGCCGGCTTTCGATGCGGGCGTCATTCCGCACAACAAATACAAACTGGCCATGTGCGTCGGCGAAAACCGCAAGTATGAAATCCAGCGCATACACGGCCGCCATTTCGTCGAAACGGCAAAACAGGCGGGGCTGGGAAAAGCGATTGTCAAAGAAGTATTAGAGGAAATAAGGCGCGATGCGCGGCCTGCCCTGGCCCATGCGCGCGGATTGATGCCGGAAAGCTTCCATGCCGGCATACATGAATCGATTGCTGCGGCAATCGCGCTGCGGCTGCCGCAGCTTGAGTCTGCAGATGCGGAGCTTGCTTAATTCAGGTCGCTTCCCTGCCTTTTCAGCGACTTATGCGCGGTATTTTGACACCCCATGCGATTCTGCTAAACTCGGCCTATTGTTTAAAACATTTTTGGCAGGATGAATGGCACTGAACACGGTGACCAACCAGTTCCTCGCCGCGCTGGGTGTGGAACATGCCCTTGAACGCGCGACGGTGGCAGTACTCGCAGGGTTTCACCTGCAGCTTCTCAAGTTATATTGCGTGGAGGCGAAAATAGAACGGGCACGGCTGATGCGCCAGAACCCGCTCGATTATCAGGCCCTGCGCGCCATGGACCGCGAGCTGGAGGAGGTGGCGTGCCTGCTGCGTGATCTTGAAATGGAACAGCGGCTGGCTTGACTTGGCCCGCGCGCCCGCCTAAAAATAACCATCATTTTACGAATAACGGCAGGCTGCCATGCAGAACCGCGGCAAACCCGACGCGCGCGAAACGATCGACGCGCTGCGCCAGCTGAAACAGCAATTCGACGCCGCCGCCGAAGGCAGCGAAAAATCCGCGCGCGTGGCGGCGGATGCGCTGTTGCTGGCGCCCGAGCTGGCGGATGACGCGTCGGCGTTGCGCCGCTATTTCAGCCGCCATGCCGAAGACCAGCGGCAGCTGGCAAAATCCGCAGATCGTATCGCGAAAAAACTGGAACAGGATGAAGCCAAGAAAGCCGCAGCCAAAAAGGCGCGTTTCCGCACGCGCACGGAATCTGTTGCGGCGCAGGTGAAAACCGCGCGGGCAGGGGTGAAGAAAAAATCCGTCGCCGTTTTCATCGACCGTTCCGGCAGCATCACGGCGAAACCGTTTTCGGCGGCGCTGGACGGCGCGGCGGTGCTGGATGCGCCGGTGTGTTTGTACGCGGGCGCGCGCGACGCGGAATGGGTGCGGGGAGATATCCTCGACCCCGATACGCGCAAGGCCCTGTTCAAAAGCGGCCCGTCGAGCGATTTCGCGCCCGCAGTCACGGAAATGATCAGGACCGCCGCCGTGAACAAGCTGAACGGCGAAGCCTCGCATTTCGTCGTGATTTCCGACGGCGGTTTCCACGACTATCCGGCGGCGAAAAAAGAAATGGAAAAACTGCTGCGCGCGGGGCTGCGCGCGACGGTCGATTTCGTGATCTTCGGCCGCACCGATACCTCGATGCAGTTTTTGTCCGAACAGCTGGCGAAGGAATTCCCGACCCGCGTCCGCCACCACATCGTCAGCGGCCCCGCCTATTGGCAGGGCACGGAGGAAGACCTGTCGAAGGCGGTGCAGGAAACGGTGGCAGCCGCCATCGCGGCGCGGCTGAACCCGCCGCGTACGGCGAAGCCCAAGGCGCAACCCGCGCCGTAAGAGGTTATCCCCTTCTTCCTCTGGGAGAGGGCATCGTTGCAGGCATAACAGTGAAGTCCGGGTTTTCAACGAGGTCTGCAAAGTACTCCCTCTCCCAGCCCTCCCCCGAAGGGGAAGGGGGTATGTGTTCTATGAAAACTAACCCCTTAAAATTGAACAGCCGCTCGCATCCGACCATCCCGCACCAATCCTGTCCCCGATAAACCCTTCAAAAACAACCGCCGTTCGCCATATTATGGCATATAAATTTTATTGCGCGGTGCTTCACAAGGCGAAAACACAGGTATATAACTGTCACATGGCCGAATCCGGTCTATCCCTCATGACGGATCTAGAAAAAATGACATTCAAAAGACTGAGCCTTGCGGCAATTTTAACCGGCGTTCTGGCGTTCGGCATCCTCCACGCGCAACAGGCCTTCGCGGGCGCGGCGGAAGGGCTCGAAATCATCGGCCAGCCGAAAAACTGGGCGTTCGGTTTCCAGCCGCCTGCGTCGCCGATCAAGCTGCAGATGGAAGAATTCCACAACCACCTGCTGGTGCCGATCATCACCGCGACATCGCTGTTCGTTCTGGCGCTGCTCGTCTGGGTGGTCGTGCGTTATAACCGCCATGTGAACCCGACCCCGTCGCGCACCACGCACAACACGATGCTGGAAGTCGTCTGGACGGTTGTGCCGGTCGTGATCCTCGTGCTGCTGGTCGTGCCGTCGATGAAGCTGCTCTATGCAGGCGACCGCACGCATGAAGCGGAAATGACGCTGAACATCAAGGGCTACCAGTGGTATTGGGGCTATGAATATCCCGACCACGGCGGCATCAACTTCCTCGCCAACCTCGTCAGCGAAGAAGACCTGAAGAAAAACAACGATCCGCGCCCGCGCCTGCTGGCGACCGACAACCCGATCGTGCTGCCCGTCAACACCAACATCCGCCTGCTGATGACCGCGGCGGACGTGATCCATGCCTTCGCGCTGCCCGCGCTGGGCGTGAAGCTCGACGCCGTGCCCGGCCACACCAACGAGACCTGGGTGCGCATCGAGAAGGAAGGCGTTTATTACGGCCAGTGCTCGGAACTGTGCGGCCAGAACCACGGCTTTATGCCGATCGAAGTGAACGCGGTATCGAAAGAGCGTTTCGCCCAGTGGGTGCATGCGCAGAACGGCAAGATGCCCGAAGAAATCGCGGCTGAAAAAGCGGCCGCCGAAAAAACCGCGGCGGATGCAAAAGCGGCGGAAGCCGCCAAGGCCGCAGAAGACAAAAAAGCCGAAGAGGCAAAAGCCGAAAAAGCCGCTGACACGGCCGGCAAGAAAAAAGCAGGAGCGAAATAATAATGGCCAAGACCCATAACGACAACCATCACGGCCACGATCATGCTCACGGTCACGACGACCATCATCATGACCACAAGCCCGGCTTCTTCAAGCGCTGGTTCTGCTCGACCAACCACAAAGATATCGGCACGCTGTACCTGATCTTCTCGGCGATCGCCGGCCTTATCGGCGGCGGCTTCTCGATGCTCATGCGCGCCGAGCTGCAGCATCCCGGCCTGCAATTCGTGACCGACGGCCAGATGTGGAACGTGCTGATTTCCGCGCACGGCCTGATCATGGTCTTCTTCGTCGTCATGCCCGCGCTGATCGGCGGCTTCGGCAACTGGTTCCTGCCGCTGATGATCGGCGCGCCCGATATGGCGTTCCCGCGCCTGAACAACGTGTCGTTCTGGCTGATCGTGCCGGCTTTCCTGCTGCTGCTGGGCTCCGCCTTCGTGGGCGGCGGCGCCGGTACCGGCTGGACGGTTTACCCGCCGCTGTCGTCCATCGCCGGGCATCCGAACGCATCGGTCGATATGGCGATCTTCGCGCTGCACCTGGCAGGCGCGTCGTCCATCCTTGGCGCGGCCAACTTCATCACGACGATCTTCAACATGCGCGCGCCCGGCATGACGCTGCACCGCATGCCGCTGTTCGTCTGGGCGATGCTGGTCACGACCTTCCTGCTGGTCCTGTCGCTGCCCGTGCTTGGCGGCGCGATCACCATGCTGCTGACCGACCGCAACTTCGGCACCTCCTTCTTCAAGCCCGA
>JADYYV010000080.1 GCA_020853455.1 Alphaproteobacteria bacterium
GATTTCTGATCAACTGGATGGTGGACGGCATGCGCGACAAGATCGAACCCATCCAGCCCGCCATGCGCGACAAGAAACTTTTCTGTTTCGGCTATGGCTATACCGCCAGTTTTCTGGGCGAACGCCTGCGCGAATTCGGCTGGAAAATCGCGGGCACGACGACAGACCCGGATAAGCGCGCCTTCCTGAAGAAATCGGGAATCGATGCGATGCTGTACGACCAGACGCATACCATCATGGATCCGTTCGAAACCTTCGCCGACGTCACGCATGTGCTGATTTCCATCCCGCCCGGCGCGGATGGCGATCTTGTCGTCGATGCGCACGGGTTCGATCTTGCCAGCATGCCGAATATCGAATGGGTGGGTTACCTTTCCACGACCAGCGTGTACGGCAACCAGGACGGCAACTGGATCGACGAAAAGGCGACGCCGGAACCGACCAGCCGCCGCGGGTCTTTGCGCCTGCGCGCGGAACAACAATGGAATTTCCTGCACCTGAACGACGGCCTGCCGCTGCATATTTTCCGCCTGTCGGGCATTTACGGCCCCGGCCGCAGCGCGATTGATTCCGTGCGCGCGGGCACGGCGCGCCGCATCGACAAGCCGGGCCATGTGTTCAACCGCATCCATGTCGACGACATCGTGCAGGCGCTGATCGCGTCGATGAACAAGCCGAATGCGGGCGCGATTTACAACCTGTCCGACGATATGCCGTCGCCCAGCCACGAGGTGGTGACCTTCGCCTGCAACCTGATCGGCATCGACGCGCCGCCCATGACGGAATTCGAGCAGACCGAGATGGCGCCCATCGTGCGCAGTTTTTACAAAGACAATAAACGCATCAAGAACGACAGGCTGAAGAACGAGCTGGGCGTGACTCTACTGCACCCCGATTTCCGCTCCGGCCTGCAAGACTGCCTTGAAATCGACGACGACACGGCCGCCTTCCTGAAGTTCGAGGACCGCGAGCAATCCGCCGGAAAATAACTACTCGACCGCCGAAAACAGCTCGATCGCATCCAGCACTTTGCGCGTGCCTTCGGCGATCAGGTACACGTTACGGTCAACGCGCACATATCTGCCGTTGCGGGGCGTCAGCTGGTCGATGATGTAATCCGGCAGCGGTTCATAGCCGCCCTTCGGCAGGTATTCGCCGACGCCGAATTTTTTCGCCTGGCCCGGCGGGATGCAGGGCGGATTTTTCTTGGCAAGGCCGGGCGGGCAGTTTTTCCGGTAGTGGCCCAGCACATAATCGCGCAAAACATCACGGTCGCCGCGCGCGCCTTTGCGGCTGCCGTGGTCATAGCTTTCGCTGTTTTCCCATTTTGCCTTTGATTTTCCCTGGCCGTTACCATGACCGTTACCGTTGTTTTTCGCGAGCGCGGGCGAAGCCAGCGCAAGCGCGACACAAACTGCGGCGATCATGATTTTTTTCATGTTACATCTTTCCTTGTACGGGAGGTTTGGGCGATGACGCCTTGCCTGTGGCCAATCCCAGTTGTTGCCTGACATCATCCATGCTTTCCGATGCGACCGCGCAGATTTTATCCGCGCCGCCGTAATAAACATACAAGCGGCCGTCATCGATCACAGCGCCGCAGGGGAACACGACATTGTTCACGTCGCCTTTTAATTCATAGTCCATTTCCGGCCGCAGCATCGGCTTGTCGGATTTTGCGAGTATTTTCGTCGGATCGTTTTTATCGAGCAGCAACAGCGAGATCGTCCAGTTGAAATCGGAGGAGATGCTGGAATAAACCAGCAGCAGCCCTTCCTCGATTTCGATGGGCGGCGCGCCGGGCTCGACGCCGAGACCCTCATGCTTGCCGCCTGCGCCGAGCAGCAAGTCTTTCTCGATATCGCGGCCCGTCCAGAAAACTTCCCATGCCTTGCCGTCCTTGATATCGAAGTTCTTCGGCAGCGGAGTCAGCATGGTGCGTTCATGCACTTGTTCGTCTTTCCACATGAAAAACAGGTTGCCGGCGCTTTCGAACACCAGCCCTGCCTTGCAGCGGCGGTCGGGGCCGATGGCGCCGTGTTTTTCAAAGGTCTTGAAATCTTTCGTGCTGGCCATCGCGATGCGGATGCCGTCGCCCGCATCCGGCTGGTCGAGCGGTTTTGCGATCGAGGTGTAGAAAATGTAATAGGTGTCGCCGACTTTGGTGATGCGCGGATCTTCCGCGCCGTATTGATCGAACGGCTGGTCGGGCGCAATCGCCTTTTCATCCAGCAGATTGAATGGCCCCGTCGGCGTTTGCGCATCCCACAGGCTGATATGCGAGGTGTAATTGCCGGTGAATGAATTCACGGGGCCGATTTTTTCGTATCCCGCAGGAACAGATCTCACCAGCAGCACATAACGCCCGTCATCGAGCCTGGCCGCCGCCGGATTGAAGGTTGCGCCAAGATCCCCCGTGGGGCTGACGATAATGCCGTGGCGTTTCATGAATGGTTATCCCGCGGTTTCGAGTTCGCGGCGAGCGGCGTTTTCGGCAGCCTGCACTTTTTTGCCTTCCGGCACTTTTTCGGGCAGCACGACCGTCACGATGGTGCCGACGCCGACTTCGCTGTCGATATCGATGGTGCCGCCATGCAGCTCCACCAGGTCTTTGGTAATCGCAAGGCCGAGGCCCGAGCCTTCGTGATTGCGCGTGAATTCGGAACTGACCTGCTCGAACGGCAGCGTCACGACATCCAGCTTTTCGCGCGGGATGCCGACGCCGGTATCCGATACGACCATCGCCACGCCGCCCAATTCGGGGAAGCAGCGCACATCGACCGTGCCGCCGGGCTTCGTGAACTTGACCGCGTTCGACATCAGGTTCAGCAAAATCTGCATGACCGCGCGGCGATCCGCCATGATGTGGATATCGTCGGGAATTTCGTCAGCGACCAGTTTGACCTGTACTTCATGCGCGCGGCCCTCGACCATATGGATCGCAAGGCGGATGATTTTGCCGACGTTCAGTTCCTCGACATACAATTCGTACTTGCCCACTTCGATCTTGGACATATCGAGGATGTCGTTGATGAGGTCGAGCAGGTGTTCGCCGGATTGGCGGATGCCGCTGATGTAATCAAGATAGCGCGCATTGCCCATCGGCCCCAGCAGCTGGCGCTGGATCATTTCCGAGAAGCCGATGATGGCGTTCAGCGGCGTGCGCAGTTCGTGCGACATGTTGGCGAGGAAGCGGGTTTTGGACGCGTAAGCGCTCTCCGCAGCTTCCTTTGCTTCGCGCAGCTGTTTTTCGTGCTGCGTGCGCTCCGTGATGTCCTGCATGATGCCGAACAGCGCCTCGACCTCGCCGGTCTTCATGTTGACCTTGCAGCGCCCCTCGCAGCGCACATAGCGGATGCCGCCTGTCGGGCGGCGTACGCTGAATTCCAGCGCGTAATCGCGCTTGCGGATCAAGGCGCGCTGGAACACGCGCATGATGCGTCCCAGATCGCGCTTCAGCAGCATCGCGCTAACATTGTCGATCGTGGGCTTGTATTTATCGGGGTCGACGCCGAAGGTGGTGTAAATCTGTTCCGACCATTCGATGCCGGCCTGTCCCGCTTCCCAGTACCAGTGCCCCATGCGGCCGATTTTCTGCGCTTCGGACAGCTGCGCTTCGCGGCGCTGCAGTTCGATCTCGTGCTGCTTGATCTCGGTCACGTCGCGGCCGACGATATAGATATGCTCGCCGCCCGCCTTGTGGATCCATTCGATCCAGCGGTACGAGCCGTCCTTGCAGCGCGCGCGGCATTCGAAATCAACGCGCGTCTCGGTATCCAGCGGTGCATGAATAACCTTTTGCATCACCTGCACGATATGGTCGCGCTCTTCGGGATGGATCAGGTCGATGAAGGGAAACAGTTTCAGTTCGGGGTCGCTGAAACCCAGCACGCGGTTGAACGCGAAGTTCACGCGTACGAACGACATATCCCGGCGATAGACGCCCAGCAGGTCGTTCGAAAGATTCAGGAAGTGGCGCAGCTCGCCATCTGCCTTGGAAATATGCGTCAGGTCGGGCTTGCGCTCGGCAGCTGTATTTTCGGTTTCGTGCTTGTCGTGGTTTTCGGCGATGAAGGCCGCGAATTCCTTGGCGACAAGGTTGAAATCGCCCTGCTGCTTTTGTTTTTTCAGCTTGTCTTCGGGATCGAGCCAGATGACGGTGAAACGCCGGCCGCCTGCGGCGTCGACGCGGTCGATGCGCGCCTGAATGACGACCGGGTCGCGTTCGCGGCGGAGCAGTGCGACTTCATAAAAGCCGGATTGCAGGTCGACAAGATCGAGGCTCTGATGCGTGCTGTCCAGCGCGGCCACGATGCGAATCAGCGAATTAAGGGGTTTGTTCAAAAGCGCGGTCGCGCCCTGTCCCAGCGCCCAGCCGAGCGCAGGACTGATGAACACGAGATCGCCTTTCGCGTCCACGACGCAGCGCATCATGTCCTGATCGGTTTTCGGATGTGCGGACTTGCGCCTGTCCGGCATTAAACCATCTCCCCGTAACTAAACACCCACAACATTACTGTATGGCAGAATTAATAATTAGTACAGCGATTGCATTTCGTGCGTCCGGGCTTTCCAATTCGTTATTAAATTTAAGCGATTCATCTTCCTGCGATTTTTAGTTTCGTAAAAAATTTGCAAAGCCTGATTATGTAAACATAAATCGTTAATTTCGGCGCTTCATGCGTTGACGCTATAATGGGCTTATGTTAACAACAGAGTGCATCACACACGCTTTTTAGAATCTCACGCTTTTTAGAATCTATTGCAAAAGGAACCGCACATGGCCTTGATCCCCCCGAATTTAAAGCTCGCCTTCATCTTCGCAAAAATGGCGCGCGATCATGGCCCGAAACTGCTGCATTCCAACAACCCCGACCTGCTGACGAAAGATCTCGGC
>JADYYV010000081.1 GCA_020853455.1 Alphaproteobacteria bacterium
ATAGGCCAAGCGCCGTTCTTCCTCTAATCCGGTCAGCCCCGTTTCGTCCATGCTGCGCTGGCTGGGGAACAACCCTTCTTCCCAGCCGGGCAGGAACACGGCGTCGAATTCCAACCCCTTGGCCGCGTGCAGCGTCATGACCGACACCATCTCGGCGCCCTCTTTCTCCTGGTTCTCCATCACAAGCGCGACGTGTTCGAGGAAGGTGTCGAGGTTCTCGAACTCCTCCAGCGCGCTCACGAATTCCTTCAGGTTTTCCAGGCGTCCTGCGGCTTCGGGCGATTTGTCGTTCTGCCACATGGTGGTATAGCCCGATTCATCCAGCACGATCTGCACAAGGTCGGTATGCGACACGTTGCGCAATTGCTCGCGCCAGCGGTTGAAATCGCGCAGCAGGGCAAATAATGTATGGCGCACCTTCGGCTTGAACTCCTCCGTCTCCAGCAGCAACCGCAGCGCGGCGACCAAAGGCAAACTGCGCGCGCGGGCATAGGATGACAGCGTGTTCAGCGTCGCATCGCCGATGCCGCGTTTCGGCACGTTGATGATGCGGGCGAAGGCAAGGTCGTCATCCGGCTGCACGATCACGCGCAGGTAAGCGATCGCATCGCGGATTTCCTGACGCTCGTAAAACCGCAGGCCGCCTACGACCTTATACGGAATGCTTTCCTTGATAAACCGTTCCTCGAATTCCCGCGTCTGGTGCGCGGCGCGGACAAGGATGGCGATTTCATTCAGCGGGGTTTTCTTGCGCTGGAGCGATTCAATTTCTTCGGCAACCGCCTGCGCTTCCTGCGGGCCGTCCCACACGCCGTTGACGCGCACCTTTTCGCCTTCGCCCGAGCCGCTCCACAGGTTTTTGCCAAGGCGGTTTTTATTGTTCGCGATCACACCGTTCGCGGCGGAAAGAATGTGTTGCGTCGATCGGTAATTCTGCTCCAGCCGCACGATCTGCGCGCCGGGGAAATCCTGCTCGAATTTCAAAATATTGCCGATTTCCGCCCCGCGCCAGCCATAGATCGACTGGTCGTCGTCGCCGACGCAGCAGATGTTTTTGTGTTTCTGCGCCAGCAGCCGCAGCCACATATACTGCGATACGTTGGTATCCTGATATTCATCGACCAGAATGTATTTGAACTGGTCCTGATATTTTCCCAGTACATCCGCGTTTTTCGGGTCGCGGAAAATGGTGATCATGTGCAGCAGCAGGTCGCCGAAATCGCAGGCGTTGAGCGTTTTCAGCCGTTCCTGATATTGCCGGTAAAGGCGCGGCAGGATGCCGTCGGCAATGTCGCGCGCGTCGCCCGGCTTCACCATGTCGGGCGTTTCGGCCTTGTCTTTCCATTTCTGGATCACGCCCATCAGCATCCGCGCCGGCCATTTTTTACTGTCGAGGTTTTCGGCCTCCAGCAATTGCTTCAGCAGCCGGATCTGGTCGTCGTCATCCAAAATCGAAAAATTCGGTTTCAGCCCCACCAGCTCCGCATGACGGCGCAGCATCTTGGCGGCCAGCGAATGGAACGTGCCGAGCCACCAGCCTTCGACCGCCGCACCCATCATGGCCGATACGCGGCGTTTCATTTCAAGGGCCGCCTTGTTGGTGAAGGTGACCGACAAAATCTGCGACGGATAGGCGCGGTGCGTGTTCAGGATATGGCTGAGGCGCGAAGTCAAAACCTTCGTCTTGCCCGTGCCCGCACCCGCCAGCACCAGCAGCGGGCCGTCCAGCGCCTCGACCGCCGCGCGTTGCGCGGGGTTGAGTGCGTCTAAATATGAAAAACCAACGGTGCTTTGCGGTGCCGGTATCATCTGTTCAGGAACCTAATGTGGCCAAGGGCTGTTCTATACCAGATAAGATAGCCTCAATCGCCAAAAAAATAGCCGTTATTTCAATATCGTTCTTGTACTGGCAATTCGGGGCGCATATAAATGTCAGAGGGATTTTCTCTCTTTAAACCATCAAAAGAATATCAAGGAGTTACCAAAATGGGTGCGCGTTTTCTCGGATTAATGGCTGTTCTGGTGCTGGTCACCGGCCTCGCTGGTTGCACCGGCAACAAAGATAAAACGCAAAATACTGGTGATGGTGCCACAACCACCACCCAGCAAACCGACGGTACGCAAGTTGCGACCGACGGCCAGTACGCGCCCGGTTCGCAAGCGCAGCTCGTCGCTGAAATCGGCGACCGCGTCTATTTCGGTTACGACCAGTATGACCTCACCCCCGAAGCCCGCTCGACCGTCGAGCGTCAGGCGCAGTGGATGAAAACCTATCCGAACGTGACGGTAATGGTCGAAGGCCATTGCGATGAGCGCGGCACCCGCGAATACAACCTCGCGCTTGGTGAAAAACGCGCGAACGCGGTGCGCAACTACCTGATCTCCAACGGCGTTCAGGCCGGCCGCGTGCAAAGCATCAGCTACGGCAAGGAACGCCCCGCCATCATGGGCGCGGATGAAACCTCCTGGGCGCAGAACCGCCGCGGCGTTCTCGTCGTTCAGTAACGATAAAATATAAAAGGGATAAGCCATGAACCGTAAGGCTCTCAAGGCTTCGAAAACAGGGCTCCTGCTGACCGCAGGGGCCCTGCTCCTTTTGTCGGGCAGCCCTGCATCTGCGGGCTTCGGGCAAAACGGCGAAGATACCAGCCAGCTGATGTCGCGCATCAACCAGCTGGAAAACCAGCTGCAAACGCTCAGCCGCGCGGTTTATCGCGGCGAAAGCAAGCCGCTCCCGATGGGTGCGCAGCCTGTTTACAGCAATGACGACATGACGGGCGGCGGCGGCGATGCCGGCGCGAACGAAGACCGTCTCAGCCAGCTCGAAGCGCGCCAGCGCCAGATGACCGGCGACATCGAAAAACTCGGCTATGATTTGCAGCAGATCAAGACGCGCCTTGACCGCATGGCGTCCGACAATCTGGTGCGTCAATCCGACGGCGGCGGTGCAAGCTATACCGCGCCCGATTCCGGATCGTCCTCCTCCGGCCGCTCCACGCCCTATTCGCCGTCATCAAATGGCGAAACCCCGCGCGGCAAGGTGCTGGGCACGATCACCACCAACAACATGCCCGATAATCCGGGCGCGTTGTACGACGACGCGTTCAACGATATCCGCGACGCGAAATACGAAAGCGCCGCCACCAAATTCAGCGCGTTCATGAAGAATTACAAAACGCACCCGCTGGCCGCCAATGCGCAATACTGGCTCGCCGAAACCTATTACGTGCGTCAGGATTACAAAACGGGCGCCAAGCTGTTCGCGCAGAACTATCAGGATTACCCGCAGGGGCCGAAATCCTCGGCGAGCCTGTTGAAGCTCGGCCTTGCGCTGTCGAAACTGGGCAAGAAGGACGATGCTTGTCTTTCGTTCCAGCAGCTGAAAAAGCAGTTCCCCGGCGACACCACGCCCGAAGTGCGCCGCTCGCAGCAGGAAATGAAGACGCTGGGTTGTGCGGGGTAATTCCCCGCCCGTCATCCCCGCGAAAGCGGGGATCCCGTGGGTTCCTTGCGCACGGCCAATCGCCGGGATCCCCGCCTTCGCGGGGATGACGTGCAAGTTGTGCAAGGGGTACAGTTTGCCATGAACCACGCCGCCGAAAAATTCACCGCAGCCATGTCCGCGCTCTGCCTCGTTGCGCCAGCGCCGAAAATCGCGGTTGCGGTGTCGGGCGGGGGCGACAGTCTTGCGCTGACCTTGTTGCTGAACGACTGGGCAATCGCGCGCGGCGGAAAAATTATGGCGCTCACGGTCGATCACGGCCTGCGCGCCGGATCGGGGGCAGAGGCGCAGGCGCTGCACGCGGAACTGCAAAAACGCGGCATTCCCCACGATATCCTGACATGGCAGGGCGGCAAGCCGTCCTCGCATATTCAGGAACGCGCGCGCGACATGCGCTATAAACTCCTCGCGCAGAAATGCGCCGATGCGGGGTTTGATACGCTGGCGGTCGCGCATAATGCCGAAGACCAGATGGAAACCTTCTGGATGCGGCTTGCGCATGGCAGCGGGCTCGACGGGCTTGCGGGCATGGCGGCGTCATCCGATAAAAACGGTTTGCGCATCATCCGACCGCTGCTGGATTTTTCGCGCGCGGAACTGCGGGATATCTGCACATCATACGGCGCAACATGGGCGGATGATCCGTCGAACGCCAACGAAAAATTCCTGCGCCCGCGCCTGCGCGCGTTTGAAGATATGCTGGCAACCGAAGGGCTGACGCCGCAACGCCTTGCGCAAACGCTGCAAAAACTCGAAAGCGCGCGCGGCGCGTTGCAGGCGGCGACGGGCAGGGCGCTTGCCGCCGCCGTGCAGCATCCCGCCGGATATGTCACGCTGCCGCCAGCCGCATTGCAGGGCGAACATCCCGACATCCAACGGCGCATGTTGTCGCAAATTTTGCACGCGGTCACGCCGCAGGATTACCGCGCGGGGCATGACGCGATTGAAACCCTGCGCGCCGATATCGCCCGCGACACCTTCAACGGATCGACGGTTGCGGGTTGCGAAATCTTTCCCGCCAAAGGCGCGCTGGTGTTCTGCCGCGAACTGGCGGCATCGGCTGCGCCCGCGCCGCTTGAAAACGGCATGGTCTGGGACGGGCGGTTCAGGGTATCGGGCTACCCTTCAGCCGAATCCCTGAGCATCGGAGTCGCAGGCGAGGCCGGCGCGTCTATCTTAAGGAAACAGGCGGCGCAGGCACCCGCCTTAGAAAGGATTTTGGCGCCCCTTCCGGCCAAGCTTTTGCGGGTTTTTGCGGGCCTCTGGCAGGGGCAAAATCTTGTGGCAGTTCCGCACCTTAGCTGGTTTGCCGCCGACTGCCCGCCGGCTGCGAAAACCGTCGAAATCGCAGCCGCCGCCAGCGTAAACATTGTTTAAGCTTTCGGTGACACTATATAATTGAAGTATCGGCTTTTTACGGCATTTTCGGGGACATTCATGAAACAGCAGAACGACAACAACGAAGGCGGCGGCGGCAATAACAACCAGTTTGGCCGTACCCTTTTGATCTGGCTCGTCGTGGCGATGCTGCTGGCGGGCGTGTTCCAGATGTTCAGCGGCGGCAAGCCGCAGCTCGCGGGTCAGCCGATGGCCTATACCGAATTCCTCGCCAAGGCCGACGGCCAGCAGATCAAGGAAATCATCATCACCGGCGATATTATTCGCGGCGTCGAAACCTCCGGCGCGCAATTCAACGTCGTCATACCGCCCGGCACCGATGTGGTCAGCCGCGTCGAAAAAACCGGCATGAGCATCCGCGCCGCGCAGGATACGTCCGATTCCCCCACCATCTTCACGCTGCTGCTGTCATGGTTCCCGATGCTGCTGCTGATCGGCGTCTGGGTGTTTTTCATGCGCCAGATGCAGGGATCGAGCGGCAAGGCGATGGGCTTTGGCAAATCGAAAGCGAAATTGCTGAACGAGAAAAACGGCCGCATCACGTTTGCCGATGTCGCGGGCGTCGATGAAGCGAAAGAAGAACTGGAGGAAGTCGTCGAATTCATGCGCGACCCCCAGAAATTCCAGCGTCTCGGCGGTAAAATTCCCAAGGGCGTGCTGCTGGTAGGTCCCCCCGGTACCGGTAAAACCCTGATCGCGCGCGCCGTTGCGGGCGAGGCGGGCGTGCCGTTCTTCACTATTTCCGGCTCCGACTTCGTGGAAATGTTCGTGGGCGTGGGCGCGTCACGGGTTCGTGATATGTTCGAACAGGGCAAGAAAAACGCGCCCTGCATCGTATTCATCGACGAGATCGACGCGGTCGGCCGCCATCGCGGCGCCGGCGTCGGCGGCGGCAACGACGAGCGCGAACAGACCCTCAACCAGCTGCTCGTCGAAATGGACGGGTTCGAGGCGAATGAAGGCGTGATTTTGGTCGCCGCGACCAACCGCCCCGACGTGCTGGACCCCGCGCTGCTGCGCCCCGGCCGTTTCGACCGTCAGGTCGTCGTGCCGAACCCCGATGTGAACGGCCGCGAAAAGATTTTGAAAGTCCATATGCGCAAAGTGCCGCTGGCGCATGACGTGAACGCGCATATCATCGCGCGCGGCACGCCCGGCTTTTCGGGCGCGGAACTGGCGAACCTCATCAACGAAGCGGCATTGCTGGCCGCCCGCCGCGGCAAACGCGTCGTCGGCATGGTGGAACTGGAAGACGCCAAAGACAAAGTCATGATGGGCGCGGAGCGCAAATCGATGGCGATGAGCGAGGAAGAAAAGCTCAACACCGCATACCATGAAGCGGGCCACGCGATCGTGGCGCTGCACGAACCGGCGTCCGATCCGATCCACAAGGCGACCATCGTGCCGCGCGGCCGCGCGCTTGGCATGGTCATGCGCCTGCCCGAAGGCGACCGTTATTCGATGACGCGCGAAAAACTGCATGCCGACCTTGCCGTGTCGATGGGCGGACGTCTGGCCGAAGAATTGATTTTCGGCGCGGACAAGGTGACGACCGGCGCATCGTCCGACATCAAAATGGCCACCAACATGGCGCACCGCATGGTGACCGAATGGGGCCTGTCCGACAGCATGGGCCCGATCCATTACGGCACGGAACGCGACGAAGTGTTCCAGGGCTATTCGGTTGCGGGCGGCAAGGGCATTTCGGCGGAAACGGCGGCGAAGGTGGATGCGGAAGTCAAACGCATCGTGCTGGACAGCTATAACCGCGCGAAAAAATGCCTGCAGGACAACATGCACGAACTCCATGCGCTGGCCAAGGCGCTGATGGAATACGAAAGCCTGAACGGCGACGAAATCGCCCGCATCCTGAGGGGCGAACCGCTCGGCCGCACGACGTATGAGGAAGAAGCGGCGGAACGCAAGCGCCGCCAGAAATCCGGCTCCGTCCCCGCTGCGGGCGGCGTCGATCTTGGCAATCCGGAACCGCGCGCCAGCTAAGGTCTTATCCATGACGCTCGCCAAAGCCCGCGCCGCATTGCGCAAACACGCCGATGCGGTAAAGGCGAAAACCTATGCCGGTTTTTTCAAGGATCTGGCGGGTGATGAATTCCTCGGCGTAACCTCCGTATTGATGCGCGGCGTGGCCAAGGAATATCGCGATTTGCCCTTTGCCGATATCGAACCCTTGATGCATTCGCATATTCAGGAAGAGCGTTCGCTTGCGCATTCGATTTTGCGTTTGCAGTTCCACAAGGGCGACGACCGCCAGAAAACCGCCGTTTATAAATTCTACATGGCCAACCGCCACGGCATCCGGCAATGGAACGGCGTGGATGACAGCGCACCCTATATCGTCGGACCTTACCTGTGGGAACGTGATCGCAAAATTTTGTATAAAATGGTGAAGGCCAAATCATTGTGGGATCGCCGCATCGCCATCGTCACGACATGGCATTTCATCCGCAACGGCCAGCTGGACGATGTCTATGCGCTGGCCGAACAATTGCTGGCCGACCGCGAAGACCTGATGCACAAAGCGACCGGCTGGATGCTGCGCGAAGCGGGCAAGAAAGACATGAAACGGCTGAAGGCGTTTTTGAAAAAACACTACGCGAATATGCCCCGCACCATGCTCCGCTACGCCATCGAAAAATTCCCGGAGAAAGAGCGCAAAGCGGCGCTTCAGGGAAAATTTTAAAGTTCACGGCTTATTCATCCATCCGCCACCCCCGCCTTGTGCGGGGGTCCAAAAGCGCGTCCGCGCGTCATATGACGGTAGGGCTGCCTTTTGGATGCCCGCGCAAGGCGGGCATGGCGAAACGGTGAACAGGCATTAAAATGATTATATGTAAATCAAAACGCAACAATCCGTCAATTTCCCAGAATTGACGGACACAGGCTTCTGGCCTAAAAATAAACCTCGTTCAAATCGTTGTTCCGAAGGCCGGCCATGAGAAAAAATCTCGCCTGCATTTCCCGCGTCCTCCGCATTGGAGGGCGATAAGCCGTGGCTTTCACGCAAAAGGGCAAAATCCTGAACGCGGTGCGCAACAACGACATCAAGTCGGTCACGCGCCTGCTCGACCGCGGCTATAACGCGAATACCAGTTACTGGGACGGCGAAAGCCCGCTGCTGATGGCGGTGTATCTTGGGCGCACCGAAATTGTCGAGTTGCTTGTGTCGCGCGGCGCCGACCCGTTCGGCCAGCACCATCACGAAGAAATGACGACCGGCATCTGGCAGACGCTGCTGCATGTGGCGGCGGCGAACGGGCACCAGAAAATTGTCGATTTCCTGCTGGAGGGCGACAAATACGACAAGGCGCTGATCAACCGCATCGACAACAACCGCAACACCGCGCTGCACCTTGCGGCGGGCGGCGGGCATATTGAAATTGTGAAGACGCTGCTGGCGCATGGATTTGATCCCGCCATGACCGGCGCGAACGGAAAAAAAGCGGTCGGCTTCGCCTATCAGGGCAAGCATGCCGCCGTGGTCGAATTGCTGGAGGCGCATAAAAAACCGGTTCCCGCTGCGCTGCCGCCCGCGCCAGTTGCCGCGCCGGTTGCGCATGCTGAAGGCGAATGGAAGCTGTTGAACCCCGATACCGTCGCAAAAGTCTGCGATGTGGGCGGCGTCGGATATAAAATCACCGATGTGTTCAATTTCGCGGCGGGCGAGCGCATCCGCATCGTGAACAATTTGAAAACCAAGGCCGACCATGTGGAAACAACGCCGTTTGCGAAGCTGACCGACCAGCGTCAGCTGGACGAGGCGCGCGACGCACTGCAGGCGCTGGGCGGCAACCATGACGCGGCGCTGCCCGACAAAACGAAGAAAACGCCGCGCCTGCTGCAGCCGCCGCCCGGCGATTCCCCGAAAGCGCCAAAGCCATGATGTTCAAGAAATCGAAACTGCACAACGCCATCCTCGAGGGCGACATCGCCCGCATGAAGGAAGTGCTGGCGCTGGGCGTCGATCCCGATCACGAGGATGATTTCGGCCGCAGCTTCCTGTGGTTCGCCGTCAATCGCGGCAATCTGGCCGCCGTGCAGGCATTGGTCGAGGCGGGCGCGAATGTGACGACCGCCAATAAATATAACGGCACGATTTTGCAAGTCGCCGCGCGCAAGGGCAGCGTCGAAATCGCGTCATACCTGCTGGAGAAAAACCCGAGGCTGCTGGAACTGCGCGACCGCGAAGGCAACACCGCGCTGCACACGGCGGCGGAATCGGGCTATCCCGATTTGGTCGCTTACCTCATCGAAAAAGGATTGGACGCGAACGCGAAAAATTTCAGCAACCGCTCGCCGCTGTCGCTCGCGCAGAAAAACAACCATCACGAAGTTTCCGACCTGCTGAAGCCCTATGCGCCCGCGCGCATGAAGCTTGTGCCCGCGCCAGAGATCGAATCTAGGCCCGCGCCCGCCGAAGAAACCGCGCCGCTGTCCGATGAATGGCGCAAGCTGCCGGGCGAGCGCATCGCGCATGTGGCGGTCGAGGAAGCGATCGGGTACCGCATCACCGAAATTTTCAACTTCTCCGCGCGTGAAAAAACCACGCTCTACCGCAATCTTGAATCGAACGCCGAAACGGTTGAAACCCGCGGCTTCGATGCGATCGGCGACAAAACGCCGATCGAACAGGCACTCGAAGAACTCCGCAAACGCGGCGGCGTTTCCGAAGCGGCGAGCGTGACGGGGTTCGAGAAGAAGAAGCTGACGCCGTAATTTCTATTTCATTCAGGCGATCCCGCCCTTGCTCCCTCTCCCGCTTGCGGGAGAGGGCGGG
>JADYYV010000082.1 GCA_020853455.1 Alphaproteobacteria bacterium
CGACTTCGGTCGTAGCACCCAGCGTGTAGCTGACATAGGCCTGAACCGTGTCGGTGCCTTCGCCCGTGTTTTCGAACACCTGGTCGCCTGCGTTATCGACGATGTAGAGATCGTCGCCGAGGCCGCCGGACATCGCATCCGCGCCGCCCTGACCGTCGATGGTGTTGTTGTTCGCGTTACCGGTGATGACGTTCGTGCCCGCATCGCCGACCGCGGTTTCCGCCGCGCCGGTGATGATGAGGTTTTCGATGTTGCCCGATAGGGTGTAATCGACCGAGGAAGTCACGGTATCCGTGCCCTGGCCAGCCAGTTCGGAAACCACATCAAGCGTGCTGTCGACGATGAAGGTGTCGTTGCCGAAACCGCCGATCATGCTGTCGTCGCCGGTGCCGCCGTCGAGCGTATCGTTGCCGTCGCCGCCCGACAGGACGTCGTTGCCGCCGAGGCCGGTGAGCGTGTTGTTACCGCTGTTGCCGGTGATCAAGTTGGCATCCGCCGTGCCCGCGCCGTTGATGTTGGCGGAGCCGGTCAAGGTAAGGTTGCGGACATCGGTCGTGTTGACGGCCAGATCCCAGCTGATGCTGGAGCGGACTTCGTCGTTAAATCCGTAGTAGTTGGAGTTACCGTCAACGGTGTCGCCGATGTTATCAACAACAAACACAGTCCGGTTGTCGGCGGTGCTGGTCATCGCATCGGCACCCGCGCCGCCATCCAGCGTGCTTGTGCCGAACACGAGATTGCTAAAGAACCAGGTGCTCTGCGCGTTGTTCACCAACGTGTCGGTGCCATCGCCGCCCAACAGCACGTTATGGATGTTGCCGCCATAGGCCGTGGAATTGTCGGTGATGACGTTCGCGCCGGTGTTGCCGGTCGCGGTGAGACCCGTTGAGCCGTAATAGTTGTAGGACTGCAGCGTCAGGTTTTCAAGGTCGCCCGACAGCGTGTATGAAATGCTCTGCGCGATGACGGTGTCGGTGCCCGCACCCGCGCCTTCGGAAACGACGTCGCCGGTGTTGTAGACGATATAAGTGTCGTTGCCCGCGCCGCCGATCAGGGTGTCACTGCCGCCAGCGCCGCCGCCATCCAGCGTGTTCGCGTTACCGTTGCCGGTGATGACGTTGGAGCCGGTGGTGCCGGTTGCGGTCGTGCCTGCGGCTGCAAGCGCGCTCAAGGTCAGGTTTTCAACGGAAGTTGCGCTGCCGAGGCTGTAAGTGACGTCGGACACGACGGTGTCGGTGCCGTTGCCGCCATTGATGACTTCCGCGCCCGAATGCACGGCGAGGACGTCGTTGCCGTCGCCGCCGTTCAGGGTGTCGGTGCCCGACACGCCATCGAGCGTGTTGTTGCCCGAGTTGCCGTTGATGATGTTGTCGGACGCGTTGCCGGTGCCGTTGAAGTTGCCGGTGCCGTTGAGGTTCAGGTTTTCAAAATCCGCGGCGAGCGTATAGGTGAAGCCCGCATTGACGGTGTCGGTGCCTTCGCCCACGCCTTCCGTGACGGAGTCGCTTGCGTTGTCGAGGAAGTAGGTGTCGTCGCCGAGGCCGCCTGCCATGCTGTCGTTGCCGAAGCCGCCTTCGAGCCCGTCATTGCCCGTGCCACCGACCAGCGTGTCGTTGCCGTCGCCCGCGTTCAGCGTGTTGCCGAGGTTGTTGGCGGTCAGGATGTTCGCGCCGGTGTTGCCGGTCGCGGTTGCGCCCGCGCCTGCGGCTGCGGACAGGGTGAGGTTTTCGACGCCGGTGCTCTGGCTGGTGAGGCTCCAGGTGAGATCAGCGACGATGGTGTCGGATGCGCCGAGCGCGCCGATGATGGTATCGCCCGCCTGGTCGACCAGGAACACGACGTTGTTGCCGCCGCTTGTGCCGGACATGACGTCCGCGCCTGCGCCGCCGTCCAGCGTGTTGGTGCCGGTCGCTTCGCTGACCAGCGTGTTGTTGAGCGCGTTGCCCGTCAGCGTGACGCCGCCGGCCGCAAAGCTGCTGATGACGCCGTTTTCGATGTAGTCGCCCAGCGTCCAGTTGACGCGGGTGTTGACGGTGTCGACGCCGCCGCCTGCGGAGGCCGCGTCGGTTTCTTCAACCACATCGGTCAGGCTGTCGACGAAATAAAGGTCGCTGCCGTCGCCGCCATACATGAAATCGTCGCCCGTGCCGCCGTCGATCGTGTCCGCGCCGTCGCCGCCCAGTATCGTGTCGTTATCCGCGCCGCCGTTCAGGACGTCGTTGCCCGCGCCGCCATCGATAAGATCGTCGCCCGCGGTTCCGATAACGGTATCGTTGCCCTTATCGGCAAGGATAATGTCCGCACCAGCGGTGCCCGTGAGAGAAGTGTCGTTGCCGGTAGTGCCTTTGACGAGTGCCATGGAGATTATAGTCCTCTGTTTGAAAAAATGATGAGCGGGCGGTTGTTGAAGCAATTGAATCCCAGGCGGCAAATATACTTGGATTTCATTAGTTTGAAAATGGTTATCCTTGCTTCAGGCGCGGGCATGTTTATGTTCAATGTCGCAGCTGCGATTATTTTGATTTCGCAAATTGGCGATGCTAATGCTGTCCGATATAATTTGTTCGACATCTTTGCGGAATTAGTCTTATGAATAATCAACCGGATCTTGCGGCTCGCTACGGCGTTTGCGACCGGCTGGACGAATACCGGCTGCTGCCGGTATTCCGGAATATCACCGAGGCGCTGGGTCTGCAGATCATCGACCTGTGGCGGCGCAACCATGCACTGCCCGCAGGCAGCGACCCTGCGCAGCGCGTGTCGCAGGTCGTGCTGGCCGCGATCGACGCGGAGGACAAGCTGGTGGCGGTCAGCACCGCATACCGGGCGCCTTTTTCGCATAGCGGCCTGCAGAGCGGCGGGGAGGGCGAGTTTTTTTTCTTCCGCACTTTCGTGCAGCCCGGCGACCGCCGCCACAACCTGCCCAAGAAACTGACGAATTCAACCTATGACCACCTGAAAACCCTGCCGCCGGCGGGGCGTCCGCAAGGCGTCGTGATCGTTGCCGAAAACCCCAAGCTGACGAAAAAACTGCTGGAGCACGAGCTGGGCCCGTTCGGCTGGACTCACATAGGGCAGGACGCGCGCGGCAAGCAGGTGTTCCGCCGCGATTTTTAAAGGCTGGCGAGGATTTTTTCGTCGAAGGGCGGGTGGCTGAGAAGGCCTTTAATATCGTTATCGGCGAAACCGACCGCCATCGGGCAGGTCACGCCCGGCAATACCGCGACATCATATACCTCGCCCATCGCGCCTTCGACATGCATCCATTCGACGCATTTACCCGTATCAAGGTCGACGGCCTGTATGCCGCAGACGGGATCAAGCTTCGCGTCGCGCAGTTTCTGGTCGAGCGGCAGGCCTTCGAAATGCTGGTCGCGCGGTTTCGAAAGACCGACATAGGCGTATTTGCCGTGAAACGAAAGTCCGCGCAGGAAGCCGGGCAGAAAGGCGCGCGGCTGGAATTTTTTCGCCGCCAGATCGACCGTGCCCAGTTCGCCCGTGCCGGAATTCAGCACCCAGAGCTGCCCGTTATGCAGGCGCGGCGAATGCGGCATCGACATGCCGTCGCACACAATTTCGTTCGTCTGCACATCCATCACCATGCCGCCGCCCGCGCGATAGGCGCGCCAGCCCTGCGCCGTATCGCTGGGGCCGCACAGCGTGACATAGCGCGGTTTGCCGTTTTCCATCGCAAGCCCGTTCAGGTGGCAGCGGTCTTCGCCGAAAATGCCCGAGATAAAGGGCGGTTTCCACACGGGAATAAAACTGTCTTTCGGGCTGGTGGTGGCAAGGCAGTTAAAGAGCGTGTTCACGAAAATGATCTGGCCGTTCGACAGCTGCCCCACATCATGCGCGTCCAGCACGCCGGTGTTGTAGGTGATGCGCGGCACGTAGCATGCGTCATAGGTGCTGTTGATCGTGTTACCCGCGGGCAGCGCATTTTCGAAACGCTGCATCTGGAAGTGCGTCGCCAGCAGCAGCGTGCCGCCCGACACATGCATGCCCATCGCCTTCTGGAAGGTGCGCGCGTGGATCATCAGCTGTCCCTGCGGCGCGCGGCCGAGCAAGTAGAATTTGCCCGACTGGTAAGATGTCAGCGCCAGCGAAATGCCCTGCGCCGCCATATGCGCCACGAACCCTTCGGACAGCGTGAAGGAACTTTTCGGCGCGGCCTGACCGGTCGGGGATTGTTCGGACGGGCTGGTTTCAGCGGGCGCGGGCTGCATGCGTTAAGGCTTCCGTAAAAAAATGATTCTGCACGGCGATTATATGCAGGTTGCGCGCCGAAGGCTAGCCGAGGCGCTTTTTGCGCGCTTCATCGAAACCATGCAGCCCCATATGCCATTGCAGCGCGACGACCATGCCCTTGACCGGCTGCAGCATCAGCCATGCCAGCCCGACCGCAACCGGCGGCCAGACAAGGACATGGAATATATAAGGCGGGGAAAAATGCTTTTCCGTGAACATCACCAGCGGCACAAGGATATGGCCGAGGATCAGGATCACGATATATGCCGGAAAATCGTCGGCGCGGTGGTGGTGGAAATCTTCGGCGCATTTGGAGCAGCGGTCGGCCACTTTCAGGTGCGCGCGGAAAATCGGGCCTTCGTTGCAGGCCGGGCATTTGCCATGCAGCCCGCGCATCAGCGAGGTGGTGAGGGATTGGGGGGCGGGCGTGGTCATGACGTTTCTCCTGCCGATATTATATAACGCATGGCGGCGCAATTGACAGGCGATTGCGGGGCAGAAAGACAGCGTTGATTTTAGAGAGAAAATGGAGCGGATGAAGGGATTTGAACCCTCGACCCCGACCTTGGCAAGGTCGTGCTCTACCCCTGAGCTACATCCGCATCGTGCGCAAAAGAATCTGTTTGCGCGGGTACCCATGAGAAATATGGGATTTGGGCTGGTTTGTCAAGAAATCCAAAACACATTCTGCAGGCTCATTTTACGTTTTGAATCAGGCGATTAACCCCCAAGCAAAAACCCGCCCCTTTTTCCGGGGCGGGTTTTTTAAAGTTTTCGCTTTGAAAACGCGGATTAGGGCGTTTTCTTGGGCGGGGTCACGTTCGGCCAGTTGACCTTGGCCTTGGTGTCGCGCTCCAGCGCGGTCGTGTTGTCGTTGACCGCTTTATGCGTGAGTTTGTTGAACACGCCCTTGATCGGGTTGGTGATCGCGCGGGCGATGAAGCCCGGACGATCCGCGTCTTCGCGCAGCTTCTGGGCGGTCTGGCCCTTCAGCGGCGTTTCGCGCAAGGGGCGGCCGGTTTTCAGCATGGTTTCGATGCGGGCCATCGTGCGCTTGTCATGCACGAGTTCCATGAAGTGTTTGCGTTCCAGTTCGCGCAGGTAATCCTGCGTGACCACGACGCCGGGGCCGGCCAGATCGCCGCCCGTCAGCACCTTGCCGACCTTGTCGGACACGATGACGTCATACGACGTCGCCTGGCCCTTCAGGAAGAAACCATCGACCGCCATCGACAATGCCGCAGCACCGGATGCGCCGGGCAGCGTCATGTTGAACGGCACTTCCGGCTTGAAGTCGACGCTGAGTTCCAGCGCTTTCTTCTTGGCATCCGCCAGCAGGCGCGACTTGTTCATCGTCACGCCGTCGGTTTCGCGGAAATAGCCGAGGTCTTTTGCTTCGAAGGCCGACAGGCCGACTTTCGCGGTCGAAATGGTTTCGAACACCGCGCCCACAGCCGGCATCGGGCCGCCCGGCAGGCGCTTGTTCTGTTTCGCGCGCGTCATCAGCTCGGTCGAACCACCCCAGGCGGGGAGCAGGCCGACGCCGACTTCGACGAGGCCCGGATAGGTTTCGGCATGTGCCTGAACATGGGTGCTGTGCAGCAGGATCTCGCAGCCGCCGCCCAGCGCCTTGCCGGCGGGCGCCGACACGACGGGGAAGTTGGCGTATTTGAGGCGTTTATAGGTATCCTGCCCCATCTTCACCATTTTCTCGACCAGCCAGTATTGCTTGGCTTTCGCGGCATAGAGCGCGACGCCGATGTTTGCACCGACGGAGAAATCATCCGCTTCGTTGTGGATGACCAGCGCCTTGAACTTGCCGCCCGGCTTGCCGCCGTTTTCGATGATGTCCGCCGCCTTGTTCATCATGCCGAGCGACATGAAGTCGAGCGAGTTCATCTTCGAATGGAATTCGAGGCACATCACGCCGTCGCCGATATCCCAGAGGGACGCCGACATATTTTTCGCCACAAGGTTTTTCTTGTCGCGCTTCACGTCGGACAGCAGCAGCACGCCTTCGGGGCGTTTGACTTCCACATACTCGCCGTCTTTGTTGAGCATGTTGAGCTTGTTGTCGATGTTTTTATAGAACGTCTTGCCGGCCGCTTTTTTCAGCAGTTCGGGGACGGGCTCGCCGTCTTTTTCAAGGCGCTTGATGAAGTAATCGGTGCCGAGCTTGTCGAGCATCTCGAACGGGCCGTATTTCCAGTTGTAACCCAGCTTCATGCCCTGATCGACATCATAGATCGAACCCGCCACCGTATGCGCGTGGTTGAGCGAATAGACGAGCGTCTGCTTGATCACCGACCACGCATATTCGCCGTATTTGTCGTCATGTTCGACCAGCGCGCGTAAGCCGCCTTTTTTGGAGGCGTTGAGGATTTCCAGCTCGATCGGTTTCTGGCGTTCAGCACCCTCTTTCTTTTTCGAGAAAAGTTTCAGGGGAGCGGAAAGCACGCGGCCGATGGCGGTCGATGCCTTTGCGAAAGCGGATTTCGCGGGAACGACCTTGTTCTTCGGGTGCAGCGCGCCGGTTTCAAGATCGACCGCGAAGTCGTTCTTGTTTTCGTCACGGCGGTAAAAACCACCCTTGCCTTTGCGGCCCGTATAGCCTTCCTTGATCATGTTATCGATCACGGGATGCGTGCGGTTTGCTTTCACATACGCGTCTTCGGCCGGGAGAGAACCCATCAGCGATTTCGAGATATGGGGCATCAGGTCGAGGCCGACGAGGTCGACGAGGCCGAAGATGCCGGTTTTCGGCACGCCCATCGGCTTGCCGA
>JADYYV010000083.1 GCA_020853455.1 Alphaproteobacteria bacterium
AACAGCCCGAAACCGCCGAACATCCGCTTGGCCGAAATACCGGGCAGCGGCGCCAGCTGGTCGAGGATGTAATCGCAATATTCGCGGGACATTACTTATAAAAATTTATGGCGGAACAGGTAGAGAGCCAAACCAAGATATGTCAGCGTATTTGCAGCAAGACATGCCAGCACAATTTTTCGACGCTCTGGTCTAGGCTTTTTCCAGCATAATACTACAGATTCACTCAGCCAAGATGCGAGAAAAAACAGTACCAAGCAGGTGATGAAAGCAACCTCCCACATCCACGTTTCAACTCCTTCCGCGGCTTTCGTGCCTTTACTCATGTAAAGAGCATCCCAGATGGCAAAAGACCATTTTTCGGAGTCGCTTAGTCCCGCGGGCAGGCCGGGGAGTGGTCCGCCATGTACGATACGCGCCGCAAACAAAGATACCGGTATGCCGAGCGCACTGGAGACAAAGTTGGCTAATGCGGAATCATAAATAGAGCGGAAAAATTCTCGCTTCAACAAAAAGGAAAGTAGGGCTGCTTCGACGACAAGAACGAAAAGGAAGGCGCTCCAAACTTCACCAACGGCTACAAATCCCACCGGTATGTATACGTTTGCATAGGCCGTATTTGATGCGAATATCAGGAAAAGTGCCGAGATAAAGCCGGCTGATTTTTGAAATTTAAGTGATTTCATCTTTTCCCGAGAATCTGGCGCGCGATTTCGAGGTCTTCGGGCGTATCGACGCCCAGCGGCACGGTATCGACCCCCGCGATATCGATGCGCATGCCCAGCGCCAGCGCGCGCAGCTGTTCAAGGCGTTCGCGTTTTTCAAGCGCGGCGGGCGGGGAGGCGACAAAGGCCTCCAGTGCGGCGCGTTTGTAGGTGTAGAGGCCGATATGGTGCAGCAGCGGGCCGTCGCCGGACGGTGCGGTGGTGCGTGAAAAATACAGCGCGCGGCCCTGCTTTTCGCCTTTCGCGAAATCAATCTCCGCAATCGCCTTTACTACGTTGGGGTTCGTCTTTTCAGACTCTTTCGTGATGATGCAGCCCAGCGTGCCGATATCGGTTTCGGGGTTTTGCAGCAGGTCGAAGGCCGTCTTGATCAGCGCCGCATCCAGCGTCGGCAGGTCGCCCTGCACGTTGATGATCGCATCATGCCTGCCCTGCGGGTCGATGGTTTTCAGCGCAGCCAGAATGCGGTCTGAGCCGGAGGGGAGCGCAGGATCGGTCAGCACCGCTTCGCCGCCCGCCTTTTCGACGGCGGCCTTGATTTCCGTTTCGGCGCAGGCAACCACCACGCGGCCGAGTTTGGATTCCTCGGCGCGGCGCAGCACCTGCACGATCATCGGCAGCCCCTGAATATCTGCCAGCGGTTTGTTCGGCAGGCGCGTCGATGCCATGCGCGCGGGGATCATGACGATCGGCGACTGGGGCAGGGACTGCGCGGCGGGGGTTTTTTGCGGCTGGGCCATCGGGGTGCTCCTTAAAATGATCTGGCCAGAATATAGCGGGATGCGCCGTTGTTGTATTTTGAAAAGTTAACGCCCTGTTCCTTCATGTGAAATCGTATAATTATGAAAATAAACAAAGAATCCAGTTGCACGCTTGCTGCCCTGCGGTAAAACAACTGAAGCGCCCCGATGCGGGGTGAGGCATCAAGCAAGAATAATAAAAATGCAATCCGCCACGACATCCCACGACGCACATCACACGGGCGGCCACGGCGGCGGGCTTATCGCCATGTCTGTGGGCGCCATCGGCGTCGTCTATGGCGATATCGGCACCAGCCCCCTTTATGCCTTCCGCGAAGCGATGCATGCCATCGGCGCGCATCCCGACACGGGCGTTGCGCTGCCCGAGGTTCTGGGCATCCTCTCGCTGTTCCTGTGGTCGATGTTCCTGATCGTGACTTTGAAATATGTGACCGTGCTGCTGCGCATCGACAACCGCGGCGAGGGCGGCACGCTTGCGCTGATGGCCCTTGCGCGCAGCGTTATCTATCGCAACACCATCGGCTTCCTGTTTCTGGGCATGGCGGGCGCCGCGCTGTTCTATGGCGACAGCATCATCACGCCTGCGATGTCAGTCCTTTCCGCGGTCGAGGGCATGAACGTCGTCGTCGAAGGGTTCGAACCCTATGTCGTGCCGCTGACGCTGCTGATTATCGTCGTGCTGTTCTTTTTCCAGTACAAGGGAACGGCGCAGGTATCGAAACTGTTCGGTCCCATCATGCTGGTCTGGTTCGGCGCGCTGGGCATCATGGGCGGAAGCCATATCATGGACGACCCGCGCGTGATCGCGGCCATCAACCCCTACCACGCCGCCTATTTCGTCGTGACGCACGGTAAAACGGCCTTTATCACGCTGGGCGCGATTTTCCTCCGCATCACCGGCGCAGAGGCCATTTATGCCGATCTCGGCCATTTCGGGCGCAAGCCGATCCAGCTGGCATGGCTCTGGTATATCTTCCCCTGCCTTGCGCTCAATTATCTGGGACAGGGCGCGATGGTGCTGCACGATCCTTCCACGCTCGACAGCCCCTTCTTCAAAATGGTCGGCGAAAGTCTGCAGCTGCCGCTCGTCCTGCTGGCCTGCTGCGCGACCGTCATTGCCAGCCAGGCGGTTATCACGGGGGCCTATTCGCTGACCCGCCAGGCGGTCAACCTCGGCCTGCTGCCGCGCATGAAGATCATGCACACCTCCGACAAGCATTCAGGCCAGATTTACCTGCCGCAGGTGAATTACCTGTTGATGTGCGGCGCGATCGTGCTGGTGCTGCTGTTCAAGTCGTCCTCCGGCCTCGCCGCCGTCTATGGTATCAGCGTCGCGGGCGCGCTTTGCGTCGATGCGATCATGGGCTTCTTCGTCGTCTGGCAGATCCGCGACTGGAAATTCCTGAAAACGCTTGCCGTCTTCGGCGTGTTTCTTGCGCTCGATCTTTTGTTCCTGGGGTCCAACCTGCTGAAGCTGATGCAGGGCGGCTGGGTGCCGCTGATGATCGCGACGATGCTGATGGTGCTCATGACGACCTGGATCCAGGGCACTTTCATCCTGTCGTCGCGCGCGCGCAAACGCGAGATCAAGGTGGAAAAATTCATCGGCGAATACAAGACCCGCTATCCCGACCTGCAGCGCGTCAAGGGTTCGGCGTTCTTCCTCGCGGGCGACCCCAATCACACGCCTGCCGCATTGTTGCAGAACATACGCCACAACAAGATACTGCATGAAAACAACATCATACTTTCGGTGAAGATCGAGCCCTTCCCGCATGTCGCCGAGGAGGACCGCGCGCTGGTCACCCACCTGAACGAGGAATTCAGCGTGGTCGTCCTGCGCTTCGGTTTCAAGGACAGTCCGGATGTGCAAGAAGAACTGCTGAAGATGAACCGTGCGCAAAACAACGGCATCGATTTCGAGTGGGAAGATACCTCGCTGTTCCTGTCGCGCCGTTCCATCAAGGCCCACCCGAAATACGGCATGTCAATCTGGCAGGATATTATCTATATCTGGCTGTCCAAGCACTCGGCGGAGCCGACCGATTTCTATAAATTGCCCGTTGGCCGCGTCATCGAAATCGGCCGCCACGTCATGATTTAGGGCCGTTAACTCTTTTTATTTTGCATAATCGTGATATTTCTGCTATAAAATCCGAACGCCATTAAAGGCGGGAGGGAGAATCACCATGAATAAACAGGCAAAAAAGCTTGGACGTTTCGGCGCAACACTGGCCATCGCCTTTAACCTTGCCGCCTGCGCGACACCCCCCGCGAACAACAACGCTCCCCGCAACGACCGCGACAGCACGGCGCCGGATGTGACAGTCGTGCAGGCATCATACGTTCAGCCTGCGGCGTATGTGACAACGCCCGGCACCGATGTCCTGCGCTTTTACAATCTGCATACGGAAGAAAGCATCACCGTGACGCGCAACCGCGGCGATTCCATTTCACGCGAAGCCAACTGGTTCATGCGCGATTTCCGCCGCGGCGAAGCGGCGAATATGGATCCGGCGCTGTTCGACCTTTTGGGCCGGCTGAAAACGGAAATCCAGCGCCGTCATCCGGGTCTGGAAGTGGAATATCAGGTCGTTTCTCCCTACCGCGCGCCCGCCACGAACGAAGCGCTGCGCGATGCGGGCGGCGGTCAGGCCGAAAGTTCGCAGCATACGCACGGCAAGGCGATCGATATCAAGGTGCCGGGTCTTTCGACGGTCGAACTGCGCAATATCGCGACCTGCCTCAACCTTGGCGGCGTCGGTTATTATGCCGAAGACGGTTTCGTGCATGTGGATACCGGCCGCGTCCGGTACTGGCCGTCGCGCGATTATCTCTCGACGCTCAAATGTAACTGATTAATCCGGCTTCTCATCATGCATCGCATAGCCGTAGCGTTCGGCATGCGGCTTCAGGATATCCAGCACGGGCGCCATCTGTTCGCGGTATTTCACCCAGCGGCCGCTGGCGCGCGTATAGATTTTCTGCGTCACCTGATGATAGCTGGGCGTATTGATCAGGCCTTTTTTCTGCGCGGTCTTATCGTATTCCAGCACGGCGTCGTTCCACGGCACGTTCAGGAATTCCAGCAGTTTTGCCACCGTCGGCCGGAAATCGGCCACGACATCTTCGTAGCGGATGGCGTGGACATTCAACGGCAGCGTTTTCGCGTAATGTTCCCACACCGAAAAGGCTTCGTCATAGAAACGCGCGGAATCCTGAAGGTCGAGGAACCGCGCCATGGCGGGGTTCAAAAAGAAATCCTGCATGTAGCAGCTGAGGACTGAATCGCAGGGGTGGCGCAGGGCGAAAATGAATTTTGCCTTGGGGAACACGCGCCGGATCAACCCGACATGCAGAATGTTGAGCGGCAGCTTGTCGACGAAGACGGGCTTCTGCGGGCTGCCACCATGTTCTGCGAAAAACTTGCCGCGCATGATGGCGATATCCTGCGCCGTCAGTTTCGGCATGGCGGCAGGATAGCAGATGTCGCTCAGCGGATGTTCGTGGGGCTGCGCCGTGCCATAGGTGCGGACAAGATGATGGATCATCTTGTCGACGGCGGGCTTTTCCTCGACAACCGCGATATCGGGATGGCTTGCCATGATCTGGTCGAGCAGCGTCGTGCCCGAACGGGGAAAGCCGACCAGAAAAACCGGCGCGGGCGCGGCCCCCTCCGGCTGAGGCCCCTGTGCCATATCGGGCGTAAAGTCGCGCAAAATCCGCGCGGCCAGTTGCGTATAGGTGCCGGCGTGGAAATTCTGCAGCTTCATCAGCTGTGACTTGCAGACGTTTCCTTTCGTGAAAGCATCGAATGCTTGCGCGGCATCGTCGCGGCGATCATACAGCTGACCCATTTCGTAGAAGAACGTGGCATTAGTTATCGCATCGTGGCGCACTTTGTCCTTGTATGATTCCAGCAGCGCAAGCGCATCTTCATACTTGCCGTGGCGGCGCAGTATTTTCGCTTCGCATAGCGCGATAAATGGCGACGGCGGCAACTGCTGCTTGGCTTTCTTCAGCGCGTCTTCCGCGTCGCCGATACGGTTGGTCTTCTCGTAAAGATCCATCAGGACCAGCCACGCGCTTTCCAGCGGGAAGATATCGACGGCGCGTTTCAGGGCGTCAATCGCCTCGTCCAGCCGTATTTGTTCGGCATACAGCACACCCAGGTTGCGCCACGCCTGCGCATGGCGGGGGTTGAGCGTCAGCGCCTGCTTGTAGGCCTTTTCCGCAAGTTCCGGACGGCGGCTGTCGCGCATCACATCGCCGATATTCGCATGGGGGTTCGGCCATTTCGGGTTCGCGCGGATCGCGGCGATAAGGTGCTTTTCCGCACCCTGCAGGTCGCCCGTGCGGTACAGCAGCAGGCCCATATTGTTCAGGATCTGAAAATTCGCGGGTTCCAGCTTGAACGCCTTTTCCAGCAGGGGGCGCGCCTGTTCAAACTGCGCCTGTTCCAGCAGGAACGCGCCGTAGCTGTTGAGCACAAACGCGTTTTGCGGTGCGCGCGCCAGCGCCTGTTTGTAATGCGCTTCGGCCCGCTCCGGCCGCCCTGCCTGCCAGTTGGCGGTGCCAAGGTCGCTCTGCAGCTCGCCGGAGTTGGGCGCCTTCGCGGCGGCTTCCTCAAGCAGGGCGATGCCTTTATCGAGCTGGCCTGCTGCCAGCAACGCGATCGCATTACGGCGGATGAGTTCAAGCGGGGATGTGGTGGCGCGCGGTGTTTGTTTCATGGCTGTCCAGGTGTTCCGGTAAAAATGATCAATGTAAATAAAATTGCGGCGGCTGCGGCCGGGTTATTTACCCGCTTCCAGATAGGCCGCATCGGCAAGTTGAAGGTCTTTGGCCGGGCAGCTGGCATCCCCGAACACCACTTTTTCTTTGTGATCCGGCCCCATCGTCGTGCCGGTGTAGTCTCTGGCGACGCAATGTGGCTTTACGCCGTTCAGCCAATGCTGGATGGAAAGGAATACGCCGCCGCCCTTGCCGAAGATGCCGCCATGAAGGTGGTCAGGCCTGACGCGGATCGCATGGCCGCGCAGTTTCGCAAAGCCGAGTGCGCCGCCGTCCGGGGCGATATCCGATTCCGGATTCGTAAATTTGCCGGAATGGGAAAGCCTGAAATTGCCGCCGACATAGATTTCGATGCTATCGACATTCGGATGCACATGCTCGGGAATAATCGTGCCTTCCGGAACGATAAACATCTGAACCTGAAACTGCCCCTCGCGGTACATCAGCACGGAAGTGACGTTCTCGATACGGTCAACCGCGCCATGAAACGGCACGGCGCCCAGCACCCCGGCATTCTTTAAAAATAGATGGGCGAATTTTTGCAATTCATCCAGTTTTTCAAAGTTATTCATGCGGCCCACCTTTTTGCAGAATTCATTCGGTACTGCATTTTGCTGCGCAGGAAAAGTAATTTCGCGGCAAAACGGCCCGGAACGCAGGAAAAAGCAGAGCTGAAGGCTTTTGAGAAGAAAGTGGTGGACACAACAGGGATTGAACCTGTGACCCCTACCATGTCAAGATTTAGACAATGATATAGAGAATCCGCAGAGCCAACAAAACCAAGCTCTTGTGGGTCAACTTAGTGCTGCCTAAAGACATATTCAAGCTTTTTCAGGCTATGATTGTGTTCAGAGTGTGAAAACTTCATACCCCTATGCCCCCAATTTCTCGAAGTCACATTTCTTCTACATGGCGCTCATGGAATGAGAATAGATGAAATTGTTATGGAATATATGTTGCTGACCGCATTGTAGTTGGATATAGACGGTGAGTGGCCGCCTGTAATTTTAGCCTTTGGTAGGTGTTGCTTGAGCTTTAAGTTTGTTCAAAGCTTCAAGAGGCCTTGAGATCGGCATAAATAAGTAATGCGTCTCCTCGTGGAGAGGAGAAAAACCCTGCTTAATGTACCAACCCAAAAGATCTTCGTTTCGGTCCTTTACATGAAGAACTAGGGAATGTGCCGCCATAGGACCTTCATGCACACGTTTGGCAGCGTCGTATATCATAGCCTCACCGATACCCTGACGTTGATAAGTGCTTCTAGTGGCTAATTTTCCTATGAGGGCCATGGACATCGACGTTAGGCCAAATCGTTTTTTAAATCGCTCCGCAGGAAGTTTGGAGGCGTCTATGGTATAGGCACTAAGGGTGTAATAACCGACGACAATGTCTTTTTCGGAGTCAATAGTCACAAAGCATCGCGTGACGTTTGCCTCATCCCAATCAATAGACTTTTTTACAAGCCTCTCCGCCAATTTAGGGCGCTCTTGACCGCAATCAAAGTCATCAATTTTATGAGACCGGCTTAACCGCTCGTACCTTAATTTCAGACCTTCTCATCTAACGTGGACAGATAGAAAGCGCAAGCTTTCAACATGTCTTCGCTAGGCGGCGCAGGATTATCCATGAGGCCGGAAAGAGCCAGAAGGTCTCTTTCAGAGAGATCAGGCATTTTCTTAAGCAATATGTCTTCCTCGTAGTTCTCCTCGGCAGGAGCTACTTTTTTAGCAACAGCAATCTTCGCGGCCTGATGACGCTTAGCTGACTTACTGTTCTTTTTAAGAATACGAGACATTTTGCACCTTTGATTAAGTATATAATTTAATTGAAGAAAAGTCAAAATCTCATACTTTTGCTTATGCCCTAATCGTTTGTTAAACATAGGAAAAATACCCTATGTTGTGTCACTCTAACGCCGTAGGAAGGCGAATAAATCCCTGTTGATTCTTGAATGCTGAGGAATCGCAGTAATCTACCGCAATTCGATTAGCCAACATCTTTCACATGGGAATTAATATTTAAAAAGTCTAAAACTTTAAAATAAAATCGCCACTACACGAGGATTCCAACCTTCTTGGGTACCGTCAGTCACGCCGCCATCCGGGAAATCATGCGCCAGTGGTTTCTTGTTGTTCAGAGATCCAACGCAACCGGTGCGGCAACGCCAGAAGAACTTTACGGCTTCCGCGCCGAGGATGTCATCGAGGTCCATAAGTACAAGAACGGGACCGGCCCAGGTCTTTGGCTCCGACTTCAAGACGGCCGTGTCTTCGACACCGCCGGCAAGCCCTCCGAGCCGGAGCGCGAGTGGTACGAACACAAACAGCAGTAGAGGGGGAAACAGTCATGGGCGAATGGTCTGAAGCTATCAATGATGGACTGATTTGCAAACGATGCTTCATGCCACTCGTGGCTGAAGGCGAGACGCCTTGGGTCTTCGAGCCTACACTTTGCGAAATCTGTGAGCGTGAGGAATCCGCCAAAGAAGGAAACAGCGGAAAGATCGGCCCGAACTGGCTGCCGCCGCGAGGCTGACACCATGGAAGGCGTCAGCGGCTTCATCACTCTGGTGCTGATTCTGTTCCCGCTGATCGCAGGAGTGTTCCTGTTTTTTCGCTGGCTCATCATCAGGAACAACGACGACCCGCACCGCGACTGGCACAGGCAGAACCGCCGCCGAAAGTTTCGACAGTTCGGGCGCACAAGGGGCGTTCTTCGCGCCGCGAGGATCATGCCGCCGTGGCTCATCGTCGCCGCCATCCTCGGCATTCTGAGCTTGGGGCAATCCGCCCGCGAAACCATCATCGGCAAGGAAGACGGCGCGGTCATTTCTTGCCAAAGCCCTCACATCATCGACGGCGACACGCTGACCTGCGACGGCCAGCGCATCCGTCTGGAAGGCATCGATGCACCGGAGATGCCGGGGCATTGCCGGACCGGGCGAAGCTGCACACCGGGCGACCCTTATGCGGCAAAAGACTACCTGGAGTCAATTTCACGCGGGCTCGTGAGCTGCCACCCCATCAAGAAGGATGTCTATGGACGCACGGTCGCGAGGTGCGAGTCCGGTAGCCGTGACCTCTCTTGCGCCATGATCGCCGCCGACCATGCGGTGCGACGGTATAGCGTCATTTTGTGTCTCTGACTACCGAAGAATCAGTCCTGATTCGCTCATTTTTCCCGAAACTTGTTATTACTTGCACTCCGTGCTAGCAATAACCGATTACCTAAACAAGAAGCGATCGCGTGGGGCTATATGTCTAGTTTTTCCATCTCGAAAGAAACTTCTCAAGGCATGCGTGAAGTCGTCGGCACAGGGCTGAGCATGGAAGACGCCAAGCAGTTTCTTGGACGCGTTCGCCTCGACTACGAACTGGGCAATGTGCGCTGCGTTCTCTCGCGTGACGGCAATACGCTGGTATGCTCTACCCCCGAAACATCGAGCTTCAGAGTGACGTTCCGCGTTGTGCCTGCCGAGCAAAGTTCCCTCCCGCTCACCGGCGCGGCTGCCGATCGCGCCTTCCGCTTGCACTGCCTGAACAGGGACCTGTTCGCCCTTTCCCTGCTGAAGTACCGTGACTTTCAAGGCTTCCTCGTCACAGGGGCGCATTCCGGCACGCACTGGGTCAAATGGATGCTCAGCCATGCGCTGGCCCATCACTACGGCGTTGAGCCGCCCAAGTACTTTGATAATGCCTCCGACGCCTCCAATGACCTGATCGGACATCCCAAGCGCCAGCGCCGCTATCCCCATCTTCCGCGTATCGCGAGCACGCACTCCATCCCGCCTTATGCGTTGCAATCTACGTTGCTGCGCAAAATGTTGGCCTTGCCGCCCTATGCCCTTGTCGTCCGTGATATTCGCCGAGTTCTCATCTCGAACTATGAGAAGTGGAGAGAGAGGTACGGCGTCTCGTTCAGCGAATACGTGGCGGGCGACCCGCACGGCAACAAGTACATTTGCGATGTCTGGTGGTATGTCCGGTTTTTGAACCGCTGGGGCGAGATCGCTAGGCGTTTCCCGATACAGACAGCCGTCTTGAGATACGAGGATGTCCAGGCGGATCGGGTCGGCTCGCTCCACCGCATTTGCCAGCACTTCAGCCTTCCCCTGAAAATAGCTGACCTTGAAGCGGGCGCGGTCGTTGGCTCCAAGGAGTACATGGCCAGCCATCAGGACCCTACCATCACTGACCGCGCCCTCCGCCAGGATGGCCAGGGCGACACCCAGTTTTCTGAAGCGGACATGGCGCTGCTCACGTCTATTCTGGACCGCAATCTGAGGCACGACTTCGGCTATGACTACTTCGACAAGCCCCGAGGTTTTCAAGCTGGCCAACGCACAGCCTGAGGGGCATCTGGTGAAGCACTACCCATTCATCAACGGCCTCCGTGCGCTCGCCGTTGCCCCCGTCATCCTTTTCCATTTCCGTCCGGAGTGGTGCCCTGGTGGCTATGCGGGCGTCGATGTTTTCTTCGTGATATCTGGCTTCCTGATCACCGGGCTTCTGGTCAATATGCTCGACCGGAACGCCTTCACGCTTGCCGACTTCTATGAGCGGCGCGCCCGCCGAATTTTGCCTGCCCTGTTCATGACCTGCATGATGTGCGTGGCGATGGCCTGGGCGGGCTTTATGCCCGAGGACTTCAAGCAGTTCTCTCATACCCTGATCGGCATCTCGCTTTTCGCAACGAATGTGTCCTTCTACGAGGATGTTGGCTACTTTGCGGGTCCCGCGCTCATTAAGCCCTTGCTGCACACATGGTCGCTCGCCGTGGAGGAGCAGTTTTACATTCTGTTCCCTGTTTTCTTGCTGGCTTTCCACCGTTGGACAGCCAACCGGCAGAAGATGACAATCGGCGTCGCTGCGCTTTTCGGCCTTTCGCTTACGCTCAGCCTCACACTAACGGCTGCCAACCCCGATGCCTCTTTCTACTTCCTGCACACGCGGGCGTGGGAGCTTCTCGCAGGTGCTCTGGTTTTTCTTGTCCTGCAAGAGGTTCCGATTGGGAGGCCCGCCGCCGAGGCTCTGAGCGTGGCCGGTATCGCACTTCTGGCCTTCAGCTATCTTGCCTATGACCGAGACACGCCATTTCCCGGCGGCGCGGCCATCGTGCCGTGTTTCGGCACCGCGCTGCTGATTTGGTCAAATCTTCAGACACCGACAGCGATAGGCAGGGCTTTGTCGTATCGGCCCGTCATTGCCGTTGGCCTGGTTTCCTACGGCCTTTACCTGTTCCATTGGCCGCTATGGGTGTTCGCCCGCTACTATCTGGATCGTAATCTCAGCACGCCTGAGACGGCTCTCGTGCTGATCGCCACCGCCGCGCTCTCTGTGTTGTCGTACGTCTTCGTCGAGATGCCAGTCCGCAGCCGAAAGCTGTTCCCGTCCCGAAGGGCCATTTTCACGGCTTCACTGGGGGCCTTGCTGCTGGTAGCAGCGATTGGCGTTGCTGGCCAGCAGACAGACGGTTTCCCTTCTCGGTTTTCCGGTTCTGTGCTGCAATACCTCACTGAAGACCCCCGCCCACCTGAGGAATGCCACTTCACAAGAAAAGGGAAGGCCGAGCGCCAATCGTGGTGCAAGATCGGCGATGCCCATGGCCGTAAAAACGCTTTCATTCTATGGGGCGACAGTCACGCTCAAAGGAGCTCGGTCGGCTTGGGTGTCGTCGCTAGCAGCCACCAACAGGCGGGCTGGGTCGTCTCTTCTGCGGGCTGCCCGCCGCTTTTGAAGCTTGAACGTATTGGCTCTGAAAAATACCGCTGCCCGGAGGTCAATGACAAGGTGCTGGACTTCATTCGTCGGGAGGGCATCAAGAAAGTGATACTTGTGGGCCGCTGGGATCTTGTAATGCCTGCCGAGGAAGGCGGGATCGAGGACATTCGCAGCGTCAACGGTCCTACAGCCCGATTGGTGACAGAAAACGGCAAGGAATTGCTTGGCATTGAAGCCTTTGACGCGGCCTTCCGCAATACTATCGCCGCCCTTAGCAACTTGGGCGCTGAGGTGTGGGTGATGAAGCAGGTGCCCGCCCATCGCATTTACCTGTCAACCGCACTCGCGAAGGCAGCTTACTGGGGCCGCGATACAGCAGCGCTGAACCGTCCGCTTGATGAGGTCTTGCTCCGTCGCGCACCGATTGAGAACGTCTTCGAGAAAGCAAGGGACCTCCCCGCGACGTTCATTGATCCAGTTGAGACATTCTGCCCTGACGGAAAGGTGTGCCTGACATCGGCAAACATGCGCGCCCTCTATCATGACGGCACGCATCTCTCCAACTACGGGGCGCTTTGGAGCAAAGAGATATGGGAGCCGGTAGTCGGACGCTAGGGCAATTCGGGATGATCGAAGGCCCGCTCACGACGTTGCGGCACTTCCCTGACCTTGGCTTGGCACATCCAGCAGCCGCAGGGGCGGCAATGGGTGGACGCATTCACGCCCAGTTCGCGGGGATCGGGCGCGGCCTGCCGCCGTCCGGCCCAGAGTCGCATGACCCGGCGCGTGCGCGCCTTCACGCGCGCGTCGTCAGCCCTTCGTTTTGCGCGTGGTTTGGGTGCCATGTGTCTATTATAGCGAATTCGCTAATGTTAGCGAAACTGCCTGAAGGCCTTGTTGTTCAGCGGCCTGCCGTAACAGAACGGTAAAATCTGTTCTATGCCGGACGAAAGCAAAACCGATGACGTTGAAAAACTCCTTGCCGAGGAGAAGGCGGTAGAGGAGCGCAAAAAGCGCCTCATCGCCGAGCTGCTCAAACAGCGCGAGGCCGCGCTCAAGGACTTCGACGACCAGCTTGCCAAGCTGGGTCACCACGCGCCCACCGGCAAAGCCAAACGGAACCATCACAAGAAGCCGGAAGCCGCAGCTCCCTCAGCCAAAGCGAAGGCGTAACGTTAGCGAATTAGCTAACAGTAGCGAAGATCGGAAACCATCTTGCCAGCTAGCAGAGATATTTAAGTTGAATCTCAGGGAGGTGCAAAAGGCTCTAAAGGTTGTAATGGTGCTATGGCCAAAGGAAAATGAACCTTTTGCCTTGTCTCACAGTAGATGGTTTTATAAGTATGCGATTTTGTTCTGCTGTTGCGCGAAATTTAGCACTGAAAAGCCCCAAGTAAATTCTTTCGAAAATTTTAATTCATGGTCAGGGTTTAAGGCAGCATTAGAAGCGCCAAAGAGACATGGACTTCAAAGCGATCTTTGGGCGAATATTAAACCCCAGCGCATGTATAATCTTAACCATTTTGGAGAAATTCTTTTTACGACTTTCGACAAGATCGAGGGGCGATATGATTCCATCCAAGCTTCTCTAAGGCCTAACAACAATCAAATTGATCTATCTTTTGCCCAAACAATGCTTCGCGGAATGTACGATATCCGTAAAGAAGAGCGTAATAAACTGAATATCACACAAAAAAATCTACCGTCATTCCTCGGTAGAAAAATTCATAATTTTGCAGCCTAAAGAAATGGGACAAGGCTCGCAGCCTATTACAAACGACTGCTAGTTAACAATCTGAGTCCTTCCAATACCCCGACATTTCTGAAGCACACTCAGCCTTGGAATCGTTTCGCGTCATAATTGTAAGTACGAGACCTGAGATGATCAAAAAAGCCTTTAAGTAAGTTCCTGCCGAGCTGGACCAAAAATCACTCACCCAAATATATAAGTCATCGTAACTAAGTTTGTGCCATTTTCGTTTCTCGGTATTTGAATCGATCTCAGTTTCATTCTCATCTTTTTTAGGAAAGTGAGTGTCAACGTACTCTTGCGCTTCGACCGCAGTCATGCCCAACTCTCGCATTTCTATAAATGCTTTATTACGCTTATCCATCATTGTTACCTGATTTCTCCAGCCATTTAAGCAATTTACCGTAGGTATTGTCCCATGAAATAGCGCCGATGATAAAAGGCATAGGTAGTAGTATCAGCCATCCGAAAGCGGGATGGTATTCAAAAAGAGCATCATAAAAGTTGAGCCGAAATAAATTGTAAGAAAAATTCCTGAAATAGCTTGAGCAGCTATTTCCTGTGCAATAAACAAAAAAGGAAAACAGCGATATAAGAGTCGCCAAAATGCAGTGCTTCTCTTCTCTTTTTCTCGGCCTGATTTTTAGAGGTATTTTCTTCATTAATTTATCTTGGAATGTCAGATACCCAATCATTGCAGCCAGTAATAGAATAAGGGGTAGCACCATCAACAATCCCTGAAGGTCCTCATACCAAGGGCGGTGAGGAATATGCTGTGCCCCGTACATTCCGCCTGCTTGTTCGGTCGTAGCCAAAAGGTCTAGGGCGCTAGGCAAGATTCCCTCATTTCCATTTAATTAGCTTTGAAATTATGAGATTAGAGATATCAATAAACGTCTAATCGGTCAAATTCCTGTCTCTCTCGATCACTATTCACGAAGAGCCATCACGCTCATTTCTTTCATAAGCCGCTTAATCTCTCCCATCTCCTCCCCCCTCAACCCATGCTTAACCGCATTCATCTTCGACCGCTGTCTGCCTTCAGCCGTCTTAGGGCCTGTTGACTGTTTCCACGGCTGCCAGCCATCGATCAAATCGCGCTGCCGTGCTCGTTCCTCAGGTGTCCACTGCCTCATGGTCATAACTCCTTTTTATTAAAAGTTCGTTTGTCGGTTTCGCCGCCGCAGGTATGCCGTTATTGACCTGTTGAGTGTGGGCAATATTTTGCTGGATCAAGGTCGCGGCTGGTGGGTTTTTCAGTCGCGCCAGCAGGTCGATAGTCGCGGTCATCTGTCGCTGCGCTTTCATTGCCATGTCGATCACGGTTTTCAGGCGGTCGGGATACCTGTCAATTTCCGGTGTAGCTGCCTTCTTCAGTAGCCTGTGGAAGATATTGTTGAGGTCATAGGCATTGGTGACGAGGAGGCCCTCCAGCGCTTTAAAATCCCTCTCTACGGCGGTTTGATGGATGATCTCTCGTAATGAGGCTTCGGCCTCGGGGTTTTTTATCAGCGGACGGTCAGCCGCGAGGGTTTCAATGGTTTGGCTGATAGGGCATAGGGCGTTTTTAGTGTCTAAGTCTTCGCGCCGCCGGAAATCGGCAAGATGCGCGTCTCTCAATTCATCGAGAGTGAGCGCCATTGAGTCTATGTTGCTCATGCTCAGGCTTTCCCCGAGCCGGACATTCCGGACAACCGGACACCCCATAGGGGGATGTCCTGTCTGTCCGAATTAGGGATTTTGTCATTTTCATTTTGTCCGGGTTTGTCCGATTTGTCCGGTATCCAGATATAATCAGCGCAAGTCATTGCAATATTTTCTAAATTTAGCTTGTCTATTATCCGGACAAAAGCTTTTCGGATACTGTCCGGTTTGTCCGTTTTAAAAATTTTCGCATTTTGCAGCGCGGTCAGAAAAACATCTTGTCCGGCGGCTTTTACAGGTGTTTTGCCGCCTTTCGGGTGGAAGTCTTCCCCCTGTTCAGCGATCAGGGTCTGGAGTATTTCCAGCGCCCGTCCTGACTGGCCGCGAAGCTGCGGGGTCGCGTCCGCAATACCGGGTTTCAGGACGCAAGAGGTTACAGGCTCGTTATCTTCATCATGGCGGATAATGACCTGCTCCAAGCGAAAGTGAAATCTCTCTCCGGTCGCGCCGTCTCGCTGCTTCATCACCTCAGCAATAATCAGGCCTGCTTCTTTGTCTTTAAAAACCATGATCTCCGTATCAACCGCACCAAGCAGGGAGCTGTGGCCACGCGCACCCCTTTCGCTGTCCTTGCCCGTATGGTGGACGACCAGCAGGTGCGCTCCAAGTTCTTCACGGATACGGTCGCAGTTCTTGATAAAGCCGCCCATGGCCGCAGGACTGTTTTCGTCGCCGCCAGCAATGGCGCGGGCGAGGGTGTCGATCACAATGATTGCCGCCGGTTCCGGAAGGCGCTGGATTTCCTCGATCAGGGGGCTTGTGTCGGCCTCAGGATCATATAGATCAACGCTAGCGGGGATGAGGTAAAAAGGTGCGTCATTCTGTATTTGGCCGGACTTCTTTCCTGCCTCAATTCGGTCGCGGATGCTTTGCCCGCCCTCGGCAGCGATATAGACGACCGCACCCTTTTTAGTTTTACGTCCCAGCCAAGGTTTCCCCATAGCGATTTGGAAACACAGGTTAAGCACGAAAAAACTTTTGCCACAGTTTGGCTTGCCGTAAACGACACTCATAGCGCTGGTTTCCAGCAGCCGTTTGACTAAATATGTCTTACAAGGCAGGTCGCCAATCTCACTCAAGGTATAAGGTTGGAGCCGTCTGCGCTGGACTTCCGGCAGCGCCGCGCTTTCAATGCACTTGCGGATGGCATCAAAGCCTGCCGCCTGTCCCAAGTCGTTAAAATCCAAGCTCATTGTTTGCACTCCGGTTTCGCGATGAAGGCCCCAATTAGCTGCGCTGCCTGCCGAGCCTTTGTCATGCCCGGATTGGCTTTAGAGTGATTATCATCGTCCGCGCAGATGATGATTTTCGCTTCAGGATATTTCTTCCTGATCGCTTTGCCGACCGATTCAAGGTTGCCTGCGTCGAACGCGACCACGGTGGCATGTCCGGTCGATTCAAAGATGCTGGCCGCCGTGGCGTAGCCTTCCGCTATGCAGATAACGCCTTGGTATGTGCCAATCATAAAGTAGCCGCCTTTTTTCTGGCCGCCTGATAGGAAACGTTGTTTACCATCAGCGTCGATGAACTGAAGGCTCTGAACGCTTCCGGTTTCGCCGGAAAGCGGGATTAGAAGACAACCTTTGTATAGACGCAGACCGTGGTTCTTGACGCCCTTCCTTTGCAGATAGGGGTGATCGTCGGGCGCTGGTACGCTGGTCTGGAGAATGTAGTCAATCTTTTCACTCAGGTCGGCGGGCCTAGCATCTCTCACAGGAACGCCTGCGTAGTCAGCCTTGAGCGTGTGCAGCGCTCCCGAGTTCTGAAGCGCCGCCCAGACCGCTTCGGGGCTGCAACCGGCATGGCAATGGGTTAACCATTTGCCTCCCTTCCTAGTCAACGAAAGGCTAGGCGTATCGTCATCGTGCGCTGGGCATGGGATGAGACGGTGAAGTTTGTTATTCATCTTCAAGCCTCCGCTTCATGAGAGCCGAGCTAAGACGCATTGCCATTGTATCCAGAAAGACCCGTTCCGCTTCCTTCCACGTAGCCTTTGCGTTTTTATAAGGGTCATTGAAGCGATATGAGTCAGATATATCAACGGAATCCGCTATCAACTTTGGAAGATTGTTGACGGTGCATGCCTTGCAACATGTGGTTGCCTTACCGCAAAACCACTCTGGCATCATTTCAGGTGGAAGCTTCCTGCCGCAAAAATCACAGGCCACATTACCGCTAAGGTCGCGAGCGGCGCTGACACTATTTTTCATTGTGCGCCTCCTTCCGAAAAGCGCTTCAGCCAAGCTTGTTCGGCATCTGGGGTAATGAGTCTTCGGCGACCCGCTTTCACGGTTACGGGCCCCTCTCCTCGGCGGCGCAATTGAAAATAATGCGCAAGGCTGATACCGTGCGCGCTACAAAACTCAGCAATGGATTTTGATGATTTAACCATCATAGTTTTCTCCAACTATTGACGGCCCCAAAAAAATTCTATGCTTCGAAGAGTTAGAAATACAAGAAAAAAGTTCTCAAGAGTTTATTGATAACAATCAGAGATGGTTAGCTGATATCATTTGTGTCAACAAATACTGGGGTTTTTTTGATTTTTGATGTCGTTAAGTGCTTTCGATTCGAATTGTGCTTTAAAAATTCCTAGTAGTAGGACGACCTGTCTAGTATGCGCAGTGAATTGCGGTTTGGTTATTAGTCATCCCAATTTCTCTACGAGACTTTCTGCTTTCAAATGAGTGTATCTAAAGAGCATCCGGTAATCTCTATGCCCAGAGATCAGTGCGACTTCCGGTACGGTCAAGCCGCGCTCCACGAGGCGTGTAATTGCCTCATGCCGTAGGTCATGGAAGTGCAGGTCATCAATACCTGTGCGATCACGCAACCTTTGCCACGCAAGCTTGAGGGCATTATCCGAAACAGGAAACACAAATGCCTGCTTTTCTTTGCGGCTCAGTCCGTTGAGCACAGCAAGGGCATGAGTGGACAGCGGTATAGTCCGAGGATGCCCGTTCTTGGTTACGGGGATGTGCAGGGTGTTGGTAGTGAAGTTTATGTCCGTCCACTTTATCCGGAGCAGTTCCCCACGGCGCATGGCTGTTGCCAATGCGAAGAGAAATATGGGCTTGATATGCGGGTTGCGGGTGTTCTCGATTTCCTTCAACAGTTGCCCTTCTTCATCTAGGGAGAGGCGGCGTGTTCGGTTCGGATCGTTCTTGGGCCTCCTGACAAATTTCAGGGGATTGTTGCGAAGAGGCCAGTTCCATTCCTTGATGGCAGTCTCGAAGGCGTGCTGAATGATGCCAAGTTGATGATTGAATGTAGTGGCTGATATTTCCAAGAGACGCTCCTCCTTGTAGGCTGCGAAGTCCTGCGCTGTTATTTCTTGTATGTGCTTCTTGGCGAGAGAGTGTTGCTGAAAGCGCCGCAGGATATATGTCTGCACCTCTTGACTGAGCTTGCTCGGCATTATTTCCGTCAGGTATTTTTCGATGAGATCATGCACTGTGGCGTGCTTGGCATCAGGGCAGGTTATCCCGTCTAGGTCTTTACGGTCAGCCCTTCTGTCCATCTGTCGTGCCCACTCAAGGGCATCGCTGTGCTTTGTAAAAGTTCTGCTAGTCGCCGGATAGCCTTTGCGCCGGATTTGGGCTTGCCACTTGCCTGACAGCTTGCGAATAGTCGCCATGTTTTCATCCCCATTGTGAGCAGGTTGTGAAAACTTGGTTTTGATATTCTGAGGATTGTTCCGGCTGTCTTCCCCTAAGTCCTTGTTCGGACTTTATGAAAGAAGTGGTGGACACAACAGGGATTGAACCTGTGACCCCTACCATGTCAAGATAGTGCTCTACCGCTGAGCTATGTGTCCTTGGTCAGGCCGATTTATTAGCACGGCATTTCCGATTTATGCAAGTCTTATCGTAATCCGCTGAAAATGCGGAGAAAACCCGCTTTTCAAGGAATCAGGGCACAAAAGATTGCTCCCAGACCGGGGCGGCGGTCTGGGCGCGGCTTCGCCGCCGGCCAAAAAGATTGTCCCCAGACCGGGGGGGCGGTCTGGGGACAGTGGTTTACGGAGGGGGAATTATCTCCGTTGGGGGTCCAGTCGTAACTCTTAAAGCTGTTGTGCGCGTGCCGGCTTGTGGGCGAAGTCCGCGTATATGATGTTGCTGTCTGCCGACTGCATCGGCGTTTTCAGCGGCAGGCTGCCCTGGCCCATCAGGTAACGCACGCGGGTGGCAATCTCCTTCAGGTGGAAGGGGCGCGTGGTGACGGGGGCGGGGGCATAAGCGGGGGTTGCATGGGTATCCATCGCAACACCTGCGAAACCGGTAATGAAAATGACCTGAAGGCCGGGGTTGTCCTGCAGTGCCTTCTGGGCGAGCACGAAGCCGTCGATGCCGGGCATCACGACGTTCACCAGCAGCACATCATAAGAGTCACGCGAAGACACGCGCCATGCGTCGAGGCAGTTATCGACGCTCTCGACCGTATTGCCCGCTTTTTTCAGCGTGGCGGCCAGATAAGCTGCGGTAGTTGAATTGTGTTCTGCGATCAGGATCTTAGCCATTTGAAGTCACTCCCCTATGTTTTGTTTTTCTTTGCCGTTTCTTCTCTCTGTGTCTCTCCGTGGTGTCTTTAGCCCCGTTCAGCCGGTTTTTTTAATTTCTCGTTAACGTCTTATGTTAATAGTAAAACATTTTACAGAAACATGGTCAAGGGCATTTATGAACAAGAAGTTAAGG
>JADYYV010000084.1 GCA_020853455.1 Alphaproteobacteria bacterium
GCCGGAAAAATATTCCTCGAACGCTTTCACGACGCGGCGGGGCGTTTCCTTCAACCCTTCGCGGGCCGGATCTTCGCCGATCCATTTGATGAGCGTGGTGATCGCGGCTTCGGCTTCTTCGCGGCTGGGGCGCGCAACGGGTGTGTTCTTTTTAGCCATGATGTGTTTATTTCCTGTTCAAGCTTTCCAAATAATGAGTGCGGCGGCGGAGCGGTAGGGCGCCCATTTCTCGCCGACTTCGCGGGTGCGTTCCGCATCAGGGCGGTTCTTGTATCCGTTGAAGCGTTGCAGCCCGTTCTGCAGCCCGATATCGTCGGCGGGCCAGACATCGGGCTTGCCAAGGCAGAACATCAGGTAAATTTCCGCGCTCCATACGCCGATGCCTTTCAGTTCGGTCAGCGCGTCCAATGCTTCGTCCGTATCCATGTCGCGCAAGGCTTCGGGGTCGAATTCGCCGCTGATGATGCGCTTCGCGATATCTCGGGCATAGCTTACCTTCTGGCGCGAAAAACCGATCTCGCGCAATTTGTCTTCGGTCAGCTGCAGGAAATTTTCCGGCGTGAATTCATCCATGAGCGGCTTGAGGCGCGCGACGATATGCGCGGCGGCGGCGACCGATACCTGCTGGCCGATGATGATGTTCACCAGCCCCTCGAATCCGTCCTGCTGCTTTTTCCACGGCAGCTTGCCGATTTTCTGCATCGCGGTCTTGAATTCGGGGTATTTTTTGACCAAAGCTTTCATCGCCTCGGCGATTTCCGGTAAATCGTGGAGGTTCTCCTCGCCCACATGCCAGAAATTCGGCGGTTTTTTATCGGGTGTCTTGCCCATATCATACCTTAGCATTTGATTTCTGCCGCATACGGGTATAATAGTACCCAGCGCTGCATGAGATTAATGTAATAAGAAACTACACCCAATCAAGGAGCCCACGCCATGACTTCTTCTATGGACGACCGCGAAAAAGTTTTCGAAAACAAGTTCAAGATGGACGAAGAACTGCGCTTCAAGGTGCAGATGCGCGCAACCAAGCTGTTCGGCATCTGGGCGGCCGGCAAGCTGGACATCACCGACCCCGCCGCCATCGAAAAATACGTCGAGGCCGTGATCGACGCCGATTTCGACGAACCCGGCATCCAGGACGTGCTGCGCAAGGTGAAAGCCGATTTCGACGCCCGCGAGCTGGATTCCGACATGGGCAACCTTGAGCGCGAATACAACGTCCATCTGGCAGAAGCGAAGAAACAGTTCGCGACGCAGGGTTAAGCAGCCTGTAACCCCTGCGAAAGCAGGGGTCCAAGCATTCTCAGTACAATTGGGGGTGACACCTCATAAGCCGCAGCCGCCAAACGCACGAGCGGCGGCTTAGACCCCTGCTTTCGCAGGGGTTACGATTCGGGTGTGATCTTTTTGAAGTAATCCTTGTAAGGATCAAGTTCGGGATACTGTTCGACAATTGAACCTAATAAATCAATCGTCACAAGCGCCATAATCTCCCCTATAAAACGACGGAGCTTTTTGGCTTCTTCTTTGTCATCCATTTTTACTGTTATTTCAGTTAAAGTATTAAGCGGAGTTCCGAATAATAGAACCGCTTTTACAAGTTCTTCCGCAGTTTTCTTATCCATTTACTGCCCCTGCTGTTCTTTCAAAAACTCCTTTGTCATCTCGATCGCCTCTTTCAGCCCGATGCGCTGCACCTCGACGCCGTCGGGGAAGGCGGAGAGGAGGCGGGTGGGCAGGGCGCTGTCGAGCATCACGAACACGCCCTTGTCATCGGCGCGGCGGATCAGGCGGCCATAGGCCTGCTTCAGCTTGAAGCGCGTCAGCATATCGTCGAGGTCTTTGCCGAAATGGTTGCGGCGCGCCTTGTGCAGAATGGTCGGGCGCGGCCACGGCACGCGGTCATAGACGACCAAACGCAAGCTACGCCCCGGCACGTCGATGCCGTCGCGCGTCGCATCCGTTCCCAGTAAACAGGCGTTTTCTTCCTCGCGGAAAATATCGATCAGGGTGCCGGTATCCAGCGGGTCGATATGCTGCGCGTATAAATGCAGGCCGGATTCCTCCAGCGGCTGCGCGATTTTGTCATACACGGCGCGCAATCTTTGCACGGCGGTGAAAATGCCGAGCGCGCCGCCGCCGGATGCCCTGAACAATTCGCGGAAGGCGGCGGCCGCCTCGCCCGGATTTTCTTTTTTGACATCGCCCACCACAATCACGCGCGTCTGGTTCGCGTAATCGAAGGGGGAGGGCACGTTGAACAGCCGCGCCCCGTCATTGGGCGACAGCACCGCCGAGCCCGTGCGCGATTTGGGGCTGAGCCAGCCGTCGCGGTCGTCCAGCGTCGTGTCGCGCAGAGTGGCCGAGGTAATGACGATGCCATGCGCATGGGGCTTCAGGACTTCGGCGAAAACTTTCGCGGGATCGACGTAATAGCGGTAATAGCCGGCATCCGAATCCTTGCCGCCCTCGCGGGATACCTCCAGCCAGTCGACGAATTCGGGCTTGCCGTTGTCCTGCACGGGATTGCGCAGCGCCATCAGCATGCCGACCCAGCCGCCGACTTCGTACTGTGCGCGGCGGTAGAGGCTGTTGCGGATGAAATGGACGCGCTCGCGCGCGGCGGAATCGAGCGCCTCCGCCTCGTCCTCCAGTTTCTTTTGCAGCAGGGCGATCAATTGGTTCATCGGTTTTTGCAAGGAGACGAGTTTTGCCTCCAGCGCGCGCGCGGCCTCGAGGAAGCCCGGCACGGGCGGCATGGCGGCGGTTTCCAGCGAATAATAGCCGCCATGTTCCTTGGTGCGCGCATAGACCTGTTCACGGCAGACCAGCAGGAATTGCTCCGCCACGCCCTTCGGCGTTTTTTCCGCCATGCGCTGCCGCCATTGCGGGCCGGGCAGGGAGCGCGCGGCTTCCTGAATTTCCTCGACCAGCTTGATGCCTTCATCGTCGCCTGCCACGATATCCTCGATGCGGCGCTTCAATCCGCGGGCGCGGGTTTTCTGGCCGGTTTCCGACCCCAATATCCAGCGGCGCAGATCGGCCGTCCATTGCCCGTTCAGCTGCGCATCGAAGGCGCTGTCGGCGGCTTCGAAAATATGGTGGCCTTCGTCGAAGATGTAGCGCCCGGGCAAAACATCGTCCGGGCCGCTGGATGCCGTCTGGTGCATGACCAGCGCATGGTTGGCGATCACGATATCCGCGCGTTTCGATTTGCGGATGCTTTTTTCGACGAAGCATTTGTTGAAATGCGGGCAGGCGGAATAGATACATTCGCCGCGCTTGTCGGCAAAGGCCGCCATGCGGCTCCAGCCCATCAATCCGGTCAGCCAGCCGGGGAATTCCTTGCCCATCAAATCGCCGTCCGATGTGACCGCCGCCCAGCGTGTCATCAGCCCCAGCGCCATCGCGCTCAGGTCGTTGCTGGCGGCGCCTTGCGATTGGGCTGCGTCTTCCAAATTCAGCAGGCACAAATAATTCTCGCGACCCTTGCGCGTCACCACCTTGCGCGCTTTTTCCACGGGGTCGTCGTAAAGTTTTTCGAGCTCGGCATCGACCTGACGTTGCAGGTTGCGCGTATAGGTGGAAACCCAGACCGGCCCGCCGTTTTTCTCCGCCCAGACGGTGGCGGGGGCAAGGTAACCCAGCGTTTTGCCGGTTCCGGTGCCGGCCTCCGCCAATACCAGATGCGTTTCACCTTCGTCATCGACGGGCTGGAAAGCGCGCGACAGGGCGGTGGCGTAATCGCGCTGCTGGGGGCGGTCCTCCACACTCGGGCGTTTGGTCAGCTGGCGCAAACGGTCTTCGACCTCGATCTTATCGACACCAACATGACCGGGCGCGGGTTCGGGCGCGTGGATCGACCATTCGGGCAGCTTGTCCCAGATTTTTACCGCCGCGCGCATTTCGCCGCGGCTGGGCGGCGTTTCATCGCGCCCCAATGCGGCCAGCACAACGGGCGTCCACGGCCAGCCGCCGGTGCTTTGCGGCACGGCAGGCGTATTATCCCCCTCCAGCACGCTGCCCATGCGCCCCATGATGGCGGCAATGCCCGCAGGGTCGGATTTTTCGTTCGGCAGGTTATTCGCCAGATCGGCCAGCAGGTGGCGGATGGCATCGCGCAGGGCAAGGCATTGGTCTTCCGGCTCCGACGGTTCCATCAGGCTCAGCGCCTTCATGATGCCGCGCGGCGTGGGGACGCAGAAACGCCCGGGATGGACGAAGGCAAACAATTCCAGCACGTCATAGGCGGGGAAACGCTCCACCTGCAGCCGTCCTGCCACTTGCGGGCCGTTGCACAGGATGGGCATGGTGCGGGCGCAGATCGCCTTGGCCTCGGCATCGCTGATTTTCTTCAATTCGCCGTCGAGCGTGAGGCAATACAGGCTTGTTCCCGACAGCGCCAATACGGGCGCTTTCGGGATCAAAGGGCGTTTGGCCGCCCGCTGTTCAACAACGGCCTGCGTCATGGATTCTTTCAAAACAGTTCTTGTTTTGTTTTACCTGAAAGCCGCATGATGAGCCATATTAATCGTTCAGCGCCACCCCGCACTTGATGCGGGGTCCAAAAGGCAGTCCTGCCGTCACATGACCCCGCAGTCACATGACGCGCGGACGCGCTTTTGGATGCCGGAACAAGTCCGGCATGGCGGGAATGTATAGGGGGCTCTACGCCGATGGTGGTTTCAATTTCGCCGCAAGGTCGGGGAAAGATTTCTCGATGCGGTCCCAGCGGGCGGGGTCGGCCTCGATGAATTCGCCGATTTTCTTGCCGGCATACTGGGTGATTTCGTCGGCGTAGCGTTCGCGCACCAGATGCCATTGCTTGTTCGCTTCTTCGCCCGGGACATAGGCGCTGATATGGCCCTTCATGCGCGCGACATCCACCGATGCCGCGATTTTGGCGAGGCGCTGGTATTCTTCGGAAATTTCGGGGTGTTTCGCCGCGACATCGTTGAAATATTCCGACGCCTTGCGCGCCTTGAAAGTGCCAAGCTCGATCGCGTCCTGCACCTTGCCGATGATTTCGGCGGTTTCTTTTTGAATGGTTTCGGTCTCGCGGCGCAGGCGGGCGAGTTCTTTTTCGCGGCTGCCGGTCATGCGGTCGTAAATCTCTTGGGGGTACTCGGCAGCGGCTTTCAGGATTTCTGTCAGGCTCGGCATGGTTATGCCCCTCATTTAAAACGATAATTTTTGAAATTCTGGCTCTATTATATGGGGATAGGCCGCTTTTGCAATTTGTAATTATATTGACGCAATAGCGCAGAATCTGGCACTTTATTCCATAATATTTTTCAAGCCAGCAAGGATTATCCATGACCGCACCCAAAAACTCCCCCAAGGCGCAATTCAACCGCGCCAGCCTCGGCGAAAACGGCGAGTTCACCTTTGGCATCAGCGCCAAGCGGCTGGATGATATCGTGACGGAAAAAACCCGTACGCTCGATTTTACCTTGCCCGATGCGGCGTTCGACCAGTTATCTGCCGCCAACCAGAAAGCGCTGGCGCATCTGGTGAAGGCGGCCAACTTCCTCGACATCGTGTTCCTGAAACAGGACCATCCCGACAACATCCGCGCGCGCGAGGCGCTGGAAAAAGCGGCCGCAGCGGGCGACAAGCGCGCGGAACAATCGCTCGTGCTGTTCAACCTGCATAACGGCGTCGAAGGGCCCGATATGTATTCGCCGAAAACGAAACCGCTCCGCATCTTCCGCGACAAGAAAATCCAGCCCGGCAAGAATTTCTATCCGCAGGACATCACCAAAAAAGAACTCGCCGATTATATCGTTGCGAACCCCGAACAGGCTTCCGCGCTTTTGTCCAACAACACGATCGTGCAGCGCGACGGCAGCCGGTTGAAGGCCGTGCCGTATTCCGTCGCCTTCCGCGAGGAAATGGAAGGGGCGGCGAAGGAATTGCTGCTGGCCGCCAAGGAAACAGATCATAAAGGCTTCGCCGAATACCTGCGATGGCAGGCACAAGCGCTGGTCAACGACAGCGACCCCGAAATGGGCTATACCGCCGATAAATTGTGGATCAGCAACCTTGAAGACAGCCCGCTGGAATTCACCATCGGCCGCGAAAATTACGAAGACCGCATGAGCGCGGATGTCGCGTCCGAGCCCCGCGTGAAAAAAGTGCTGGAGGAAAACGGCATCAAGGCAAAAGCAAAAGATTCCATCGGTACGCGCGTCGGCATCGTGAACAAGGACAGCTACGCCGAAATCGCCGATTAACGCAAGCATCTGGAGGCTTTCGCGGCCACCATGCCGCACACAAACCAGTATAAACAGCAGACCGAAAGCGGCGGCGCGAAGATGACCTTCGCCGATGTCGATCTGGTCGCGATCACGGGCGATTACGCGGCGGTGCGCGGCGGCATCACGATTGCGCAGAACCTGCCCAACTCCGACAAACTGGCGGTTGAATTGAAAGAAGGCAGCCGCCTCGTGTTCCACCGCCAAGTGCGCCAGGGCGGCGATCCGGCGGCGGAGAAAAAATTCCTCGATGCGCTGATCGATCCTGCGCAGCATAAATGGTACGACAACAACGCCGATTTCCTGTTTACCGTCGGCCACGAACTCGCCCATTCGCTCGGGCCCCGCTCCACCAAGGACGGCCGCGACAAATCGGGCAGCCTTGGCAAGTACGGCGCGATGCTGGAGGAAAACAAGGCCGATGTGGCATCTATCGCCATGACCGATTTCTTTGTGCAGATCGGCAAGTTCACGCAGGAACAGGCGAACACCATCTACCTGACCTGGGCCGCGAGCGAACTGCCCAACAAACAGCCGTCGGAGGACGAGGCGCACCGCTCCCGCTCCATCATGCAGCTCAATTACTTCCGCGAAAAAGGCGCGATCGAGTTCGAGGCCGGCGGCAAGCTGAAGATCGTGCCCGGGAAAATGGGGCAGGCGGGCCGCGACATGACCGCCGAAGTGGTGCAGCTGCAGCTGGACGGCGATGTGGCCAAGGCCGAGGCCTTCGTCAAGAAATACGCCGCCTGGAACCCCGCCCTGCAATATGCGGCGGACGAGAAAATGAAGCTGCAGCCCAAACTATACCGCAAGGTGCACCAGCCGCTCAGGGCGAAGCTGTCGGTTTAGGCTGAGGTTTACATTCGTCATCCCCGCGCAGGCGGGGATCCACCACCGGCTGCCATGATGACCGCATTTCGGACGTTTGATGCTGTTGGATCCCCGCCTGCGCGGGGATGACGGCTTGGATGGGTAAAGCTTGCCTTAACCCCTTGTTTTCTGTACCTTCGCCTTGAATAAAAACAGGGCGTTCAAATATGCAGCTTAAATGTTTTCCCGTGACCTCGCCTGAGGACCTTGCCGCCTGCATGGAGATCCGCAAAGTGGCCTTCGTGTCGGAGCAGAACGTGCCTGCCGACCTCGAGGCCGACGGGCTCGACCCCTCCGCCCGCCAGTTCGGCGTGCGCGCCGATGGGCAGCTGATCGGCACCTGCCGCGTCCGGCTGATCGGATCGGCCGCCAAAATCGAGCGTGTGGCCATTATCAAGGACTTCCGCGGGCAGGGCGTGGGCCGCGTTTTGATGAAATATATCTTGAACGAACTGCGCAAAAACGGCGATATTCAGCTGTTCAAGCTGGCCTCGCAGGCCTATGCCGTGCCGTTCTACGAAAAGCTGGGCTTCCGCACGCGCGGCCATGAATATCTTGAAGCCGGCATTCCGCACTACGATATGGTGCTGGAAAAGTAATTTTTAAAAGGAAACGATCATGTCCCAGAAACCCGCCGCGCCCCAACAGGTGACCGACAGCAACGCGCTGATCGAGGCGAAGATCGAAAACCTGAAACACCTGCAAGCGAAGGGCGTGAACCCGTTCCCCTACCGCTTTGATGTCTCGGCCTTCGCCGACGACCTGCAAAAGAAACACGAGAAGCTGGAAAACGGGCAGGTGACCGAAGAACGCGTATCGGTTGCGGGCCGCATCATGGCGTATCGCAATTCGGGCATGTTCATCGACCTGCGCGACGCGACCGGCAAGATCCAGATTTTCTCCCACAAGCAGAGCCTGTCGCCCGAGGCGCTGGAGCAGCTGAAATTCTATGATATCGGCGACATCATCGGCGTGACCGGCATCGTGCGCCGCACCCCGCCCGGCGAGCTGACCATCAACGCCGACAAGCTGGAACTGCTGTCGAAATCCGTGCGCCCGCTGCCGGAAAAATACCACGGCATCCATGATACCGAGATTAAATACCGCCAGCGCTACCTCGACCTCATCACGAACGAAGGCAGCCGCGAGACGTTCCGCAAGCGCTCCACCATCATCGCCTTTGTGCGCCAGATACTGAACGGCGAGCAGTTCATGGAGGTCGAAACCCCCATGCTGCACCCGATCGCGGGCGGCGCGAACGCCAAGCCGTTCTCGACCCATCACAACGCGCTCGACATGAAACTGTACCTGCGCATCGCGCCGGAACTGTACCTGAAACGCCTTGTCATCGGCGGGTTCGACCGCGTGTTCGAAATCAACCGCTGCTTCCGCAACGAAGGCATCTCGGTCAAGCACAACCCCGAATTCACCTCGGTCGAAATCTATCAGGCCTATGCCGATTACAACGACATGATGTCGCTGACCGAGCGCATCGTGGAGGGCGCCTGCAAGGCCGTCAACCACGGCCAGACGAAGGTAGCCTTCGGCGACCGCGAGATCGATTTCAAGGCGCCCTGGGCGCGCAAGACGATGGTCGAACTGGTGCAGGAAAAAACCGGCGTCGATTTCACGACCATCCCCGATGCTGCGGCCGCCGCCGAAAAAGCCAAATCGCTCGGCATCCCGACCAAGCCCGGCTCCAACTGGGGCGAGGTGGTGGAGGCGATCTTCGCCGAAAAGGTGGAGGCGGAGCTGATCCAGCCCATCCATATCGTCGACCTGCCCAAAGACATCTCGCCGCTTGCGAAGGTCCACCGCACCAACGAAAACCTGACCGAGCGTTTCGAGAGCTATGCGAATGGCTGGGAAATCGCCAACGCATTTTCGGAGTTGACCGACCCCTTCGACCAGCTGGCGCGTTTCAAGGACCAGATGTCGGCGCGCGAGAAAGGCAACGACGAAGCCCAGATGCTGGACGAGGATTTCGTCGAGGCGCTGGAATACGGCATGCCCCCCACGGGCGGCCTTGGCATCGGCCTTGATCGTCTTGTGATGCTGCTGACCAATTCGGCCAGCATCCGCGACGTGATCGCCTTCCCGACGCTGCGTCATGTGACGAAGTAACGCTCTGGTGTCATCCCCGCGAAAGCAGGGATCCCGGAATCGTTCGCCCCCGAAGCCCACGGGATTCCCGCTTTCGCGGGAATGACGATCCATTCAAAAATCCCGCGCCTGAGTCGCAAAAATGACTCACCCGAGTCGTAGCAGCTTGGGGTTAAAATCACGTCAAAATTGATATTATGTAATTAAAAAGGAGCGTTTCCTAAGCCCATGAGTTTACTGGAACGTCGCAGTAATACGGGAAACTTATCCATAATTATGGATAATTGTTGATAAAAAACAGCTTGGGGTGAAGCAAAGTATGGTATGAATTGCCCCGTTCCCTGAGCAAATCCATAATCCCGAAAAACGGCGATTTGGTATTGGCAAACAGGCTGGCGGCTTTAGAATGTGAGGCACACAAGAATGACGATCGAAAAGAAAACCATCCGCAGCGACATCCCGGGTCACCACACCATGCTGAGCAACACAGGTTACAACATTGGATCGCAGCCGCAGGACGAAGGCCGCCGCCTTGTCGTTGGCCGCGACATCACGCTGAACGGCGACATCGCCTCCTGCGACCATCTCGTGGTTGAAGGCACCGTCAACGCGCAAAGCTTCACCGCCCGCCGCATCGACATCCTCGAAGTCGGCAAATTCTCCGGCAACGCCGAAGTGACCGACGCCGTCATCGGCGGCTCGTTCGAGGGCAAGCTGGTCGTTTCCGGCCGCCTGACCGTCAAATCGACCGGCCGCATCAAGGGCGAAATCTCCTACGGCTCTCTGGAAGTCGAAGCGGGTGCCCGCATCGACGGCCAGATCGTGGCTGTTGTGGCCGCTGTTTCCGTTGAAACCGCCTCCGGCGCCGTGGTGGTCGATATGAACACCAACGACAACGGTACGGTTTCCGAAGCCGCCACCGAAACCGGCGAAGACGACGCTGCGGGCACCCGCCCCCGCGTGTTCCGCCGCTCCAGCGGTTCCTAATTGATCCGCCAAACCCAACATAACCTCCAGGTTCAGCCCATCGCGGCTGAACCCTGGGGCTATGTCGTCGGCGCCGTCGACGAGGCCTTTATGGGCTTCTATTGGCATGTGCGCCGCAACGCCCGCCGCCTGTCGCGCCTGATGCTGGCCATGCTGCCGCTGATGGTGCTGCTGGTGGGCTCGTGCAAGACCTCGGAAGTCACCAACAATTTTACCCGCAAGAACGATGTGACGCAGCTGCGCGCCGCGCTGTTCCCGGACCGCGTCGCTGCGACCGGCGATTACCGCCCCGCCGGCGGCTATATCGCCCGCGCGCAGGATTTCGTGCAAAGCAACCCCGCCGCGCTGACCAAGCTGACGGAACAGGAAATCGGATTTTTGTTCGGCAAGCCCAGCATGGAACGCAGGGACGCCGATGCGCGCATCTGGCAGTACAAAACCCCGTCCTGCGTGATGGATGTGTTTTTCTATGGCGGCGACCAGAGCCCCGTCAGCTATATCGACTACCGCATCAAGGCCGATCTTGAACAGGGCGCCGCCCCCCGCACCGAACCGCTGGGAACGCGCAACCAGTCGAAATGCCTGCGCAAGATCGTCGGCGGCGATTTCGACAGCTATCGCGGTTAATCCCCCCCTGTAACCCCTGCGAAAGCAGGGGTCCAAGCATTATCAGTATAATTGGCGGTGACACCTCATAACCCGCAGCCGCCAATAGCGCGAGCGGTTGCTTAGACCCCTGCTTTCGCAGGGGTTACGAAGGAGCGTTAAGCTGTTTTATCCTTAAACCCGCATTCATCATAGACAACGCAAGTCGCGCAGAGCGGATTGCGCGCCTTGCACACATACCGGCCATGCAGGATCAGCCAGGTATGGGCGTGCTGCAGGTATCCGGGCGGGATGACCTTTAACAGTTTCTGCTCCACCGCCTCCGGCGTTTTGCCGGGCGCAAGCGTCGTGCGGTTGCCCAGGCGGAACAGGTGCGTATCGACCGCGATCGTCGGCTCCCCAAAGGCGATATTCAGCACCACATTCGCGGTTTTGCGCCCCACGCCGGGCAGTTTTATCAGTTCTTCCATCGTGCGCGGCACGCGGCCGCCATGTTCCTCGACCAGCATCCGCGACAGCGCCATCACGTTCCTGGCCTTGCCCTTGTAAAGCCCGATCGATTTGATGTGATCGGTCAGTTTTTCGATGCCAAGATCCAGCATCTCCTGCGGCGTTTTTGCGGCCTTGAACAGCCCGCGCGTCGCCTTGTTCACGCCGGTATCCGTCGCCTGCGCCGACAGCACGACCGCCACCAGCAGCGTGAAATGGTTGACATACTCCAGCTCCCCCTTGGGCTCGGGGTTCTGCTTTTTCAGCTTGGCGAAGAATTTTTCGACTTGGTCGGGCTTCATGCCCGCGATATTAGCGGGCAGGGAAGATAGGTCAAGGATGCGGGGCAGAGAATCCGCGGCGCGGGCCGGCGTTCAGCTTGCGCTCGAACAGGGCGGCGTAATCGGTCATTTCGGGGAATTTTTTCAGGTCATCGACGATCAGCGGCGTGGATTCCGTGGTATGCGTCAGCATGTCGAACAATCCCGGCTGGAAATAATCGCGCGCAAGGGCGAAGGTGGTCGCCATGATCTGGCGGTCGATCTTCTGCAGGCGCGGCAGGTAATAGTCGCTGTGGTGGCGCTCCAGAACCTGATGCTGTGCGAGGTTGCGTTGCAGCAGGGTAAATCGGTCATCCTCGATCATCTTCGCGCCGCCGCGTTCATTGGCCAAATCAAACAGCGCCTCGAACAGCGCCATATGCACCGATGTTGCGGCCTGAAACGTGTCGATGCGCATCCGGTTGGACGCGCTGTAATTGAAATCGTCTTCCATGACAGGACAGCATAAACTTATGCTGTATTCTGTCAATTAAAATAACATAACATATTGAAAATACTAGGAACGAATAATGCCATCCAATGCCGTCACACCGTCCGATCCCGGGAAGACGCGGGACGAGATTTCTGTGTCATCCAGCTTCAGGTGGTCGCGCAGGACCGCTTTTGCCACTTGCCGCATATCCGTCGTGGGGCGCAGGTCGCGGTTTTCGTGCAAC
>JADYYV010000085.1 GCA_020853455.1 Alphaproteobacteria bacterium
CGTCTAAAGCTTAGACCGAGGGAGCAGCAGGAGCTGCGGGCTTCGGAGCTTCAGGAGCTTTTTCCGCAGCAGCTGCCGCGGGAGCTTCAGCAGCGGGAGCCGCAGGGGTTTCTGCTTTGGGAGCTTCGACAGCTGCTTTTTTGGTGAACAGGTCGGTGAGAGCTTTTGCCCATGCTTTGGGTTTGTCGAGGAGGGACATTGTTGTGCCTTTCTATGTTGCCGTTTTTTATGTTTGGGTAGCCCGATAAAAGTATATGGCAAGGCTGACTATGTCAACGCGCAATTATGGTAGCGTAAGCATCTGTATTCCTGCTACAAAATGATATCATCAGTAGGGGTTTTATTATGCAAATCGATGTCGAAAAAGTAGCTGATATTCTGCGTCATGTCGCAGAAACCGAAGTCATGCCGCGCTTTAAAAACCTGGCGACCGGCGACATCCGCGAAAAAAATCCCGGCGATTTCGTCACCGTCGCCGACGAAGCTTCCGAAAAAGCGTTGAGTGCCTTGCTCCGCGAATATCTGCCCGGATCCGATGTGGTGGGCGAGGAAGCTGTGTCGAAAGACGCATCGGTGCTGGAGCGTTTCAAGAGCGGCAACCCGATCTGGGTGATCGACCCCATCGACGGGACCTATAACTTCGCGCATAACCGCAGCCATTTCGGCATCCTTGTCGCGCTTGTTCAGAACAATGTCACGCAATACGGCTGGGTGTTCGACTGCCCCGGCAACCGCATGGCGATCGCGCAAAAAGGCAAAGGCGCCACCATCAACGGCAAGAAAGCCGAAGTGCGCCAGACCGCAAAGACGTTGTCTGAAATGGTCGGCATGGGCGGCGGCGGTCAGGCATGGCATTTCGAGCCGGTCGCCGGCATCGTGAAGGAAGTGCTGAATGTGCGTTCATCATTGCACGACTTCCTGAATTTCGCGGCCGGTGACGCCGATTTCGTCATTCATCTGAACAAGGTCACGCCGTGGGATCACTCGCCGACGGTATTGCTGGCCGAAGAAGCGGGCGGTTACGTGCGCCTTGCCGCCGAAAACATTCCCTTCTCGCCGGATATGCACAAGCATTGTGTGCTGATCGCCGCGGCCGATAAACCGCGCTGGGAAATGCTGGAAGCGGAAGTGTATCCGCGCTTGACGAAAAAACGCGCTTAAATAAAAGGCGGCTTGAACGCAAGTGCCGCGCGCGCCGTAATCGAAGATGCGGGCAGGGCGACAGAAGGCAGTTCGCGCGGCGTGGGGATGCCCAGAAATTCCGGGATTGTCATGAAACGCAGGCTGTCCATGTTGTCCATGGGCTGGTCGAGCTCCGCCATCGCGCCGCGATGGATCAGCGGCGGCTGCACCTGGCCCTGTTCGTCGCAGGGGCGGTTATAACGCAGCATCACGAATTCATCGAGCGCGTCGTTCATGTAAATGCTGACCACTTCCTGGCCAAAGGTATCGCCGCCACGCCATTCAAAACCATTGGCGACCAGCGGGCGCACGATAGCGTCCAGCACTTGCATTTCGGAATCGTTATTGTCGGCAGGCATCACACACCTTCAAAATTCATCATCAAATTTTTTATTGGATTGCCGTTAAACGGCAGCGGAAAAGATTTGTAGGATATTGCAGCGCACAAGGCAATAGGTTTTGTTGATAACCTTATTTTTTCTTCTTTTCCAATGCTTTAGCCTCATCCCACAACGCGCGGCGCAGGGTGCGGGGCGCGTCCTTGATCGTGGTTTTGCGCTTTTTCAGTCCCTGTTCCATGTGACGGAAGCGGCGCTCGAACCGGTTGTTGGTTTCGCGCAGCGCGTCTTCGGCATCGATGCCGTGCCAGCGCGCAAAATCGACAATCATGAACATCAGGTCGCCCAGCTCATTCGACACTTTTTGCTTGTCTATTTTCTTCGCGTTGATTTCATCCTGCAATTCGCCGACTTCCTCGGCGATTTTATCCAGCAGCATCGAGGTATCGGGCCATTCCCAGCCAGCCTTCGCCGCGCGCCCTTTCAGCTTGTTCGAGCGCAAGAGCGAGGGCAGGGCGGTTGAAATTTCATCAAGGATGCTGGCATCTTTTTTGACGCCTTTTTTCTTGCGCTCTTCCGCCTTGATCTCTTCCCAGCGGCGGTCGATTTCCTCGGGCGTCTTCAGCGTATTCGGCTCATCGCCCAGAATGGTCGGGTAACGGCGCTCCAGCTTATCGACAATCGCCTGCGCGACATCGTCGAAATCGAACGACTTGCGACCTTGCGCAATCGACGCATGAAAAACAATCTGCAGCAGCACATCGCCCAGTTCGTCGCGCAGATGGTCATCGACATGTCCCTGGTCTATGATGTCGGCGGTCTCATATGCTTCTTCGATCAGGTATGGCGACAGCGAACGGTGCGTTTGCTCCTGAGTCCATGCGCAGCCGTCTTTGTGGTTGCGCAGGTATTGCATGATGTCCAGCAGGCGGTCGATCGGGCGCGTGGCGGTGGTGACGACGGGCTTGGCTTTGGCGGTTTTTTTTACCGTTTTTTTTCTAATGGGCATTCATTTCTCACAAATCAAACTCGTGGGTGACTTCGCCTTCGCCCACATACTGGAAACCGATTTTTTCATAGAACTTGCGTGCGCCAATGTGCAGCGTGCGCAATGTCATGCGGCGGAATTGCCCGGGCGGTATTTCCATGATGCGCTTCATCAGCGCCGCGCCGATACCCATTTCGCGCCACTCGGGCATGATATAGACATGGCGCACGCGCAGCGTCGCTTTGTCGTTCATGTAGGGATCGACGGAGCGTCCGCCCATACCAATCAGCCGGCCGTCGTTTTCAACGCCAAAGAAAACTTCGCCGGGCAGGTCAAAGCGGTTGTCGCCGGCTTCCCAGTTTTCGCAGAAACGTAGCACAAGGTTATAACCCTCGGCCTGGCTCTGCTTCAGCAACGCCGTAAAACGCAGCGGATCGTAATTGTCGGCGGTGATCGGAATGATTTTATAATCGATGGACATGGGCAATCCCTAAAGACCGATACCTTAAAGCTAAATGCCGGAATTCTAAAGGCCGGAATGGACGGGAAGACGGCTGAAATGCTAAAAGAAGTGGAGAGGATTTGGTGGTTTGAAAGCCCTTATATTCGTATCCGTTAGTTTGATAATGTATATTATGGGAAATATAGGATTGATATAGGGATTGGATTAGTTAGGCTTTTAAAGCCGTGCGGTACTCTAATACTGATATATTTTGACATAATCGAGCGTTTCCAGTATCGTATCTGCACAATCCAACAAGCAAAAAAACATTACAAAGGTGTGTTCCCATGACGAAGATCGATGACAAGTTCGACGCCATTGCCGCTCAAATCGATGCGCTGAAAAAAGCGCAGGAAGCCGGCGCAACGCTGACACCCGCAGATCAGCAGAAAGTCACCAAATGGGAAACCCTGACAGCCAACGCGAAAAAGTCTCTCGCTGACGGCAATATAGAATGGGAATCCGAACCGGCGCCCAAAGGCCTCAAGGGCATGCTGGTGGATGCGTTCGATGAAGTCGCCATGTCGGCCAGCACCGGTTATCTGTCACGCAGCATGCGCGAGCGTTACCGCCAGGACATCAAGCAAGCCGTTATCGAGAGCTTCGAGGCGCCCGCCGCGGCTCCGGCAGCGAAGGCAGAACCCAAGGCCAAGCCGCCGGTCAAATCCGGCCCGCGCTGACCGTTGTTACACAAATATACCTTCGCTTAAAGTGGCAGTTCCATAAATACTGTGTCACAGCTTTGGCCTTCGACATCATATACCTTGCGTCCGGTTTCGATGAAGCCAAGGCGCTTGTATAAACCGATTGCTGACTCTTGCGTCACTGTCACATGCAATTCAACCGTCTGGTAATCCAGCTCGCGCGCTTCGTCGATCAGCGCGAGAGCGATTTGTTTGCCAAGGCCTTTGCCGTGCTGCTGCGGATGCAGATGAAGGTTGCACAATTCGACGCGGCCGTTTTCTTTTTGTTTTAATCCGCCAAAACCCAGCAGCGTATTGTCCTGAAACAATCCCAGCATCGCGCCATTGCCGCGCTGGTATTGCGCAGCGCGGTCATAGATATCGCCATGAAATGACGGATTGGTGATGAAACCGCGCGCGTTAATTTCGAGCGATGTTTTGTAAAGCCCGCGCAGCTGGTCGGCATCAGCTGGGCTTATGGGACGAAGCGTTTGGTTTTGCATTTTTCTTGTCAGCCGCAGCGGGCGGCTTTTCCTTGCCGTAGTTTTTGACGGTTTCGCCGAAAATCTTGCGCAGGTTGGCAAGGTCGCGGACAGAGGCGCGTTCATCGACCTGATGCATGCCGCCCTTGGAAAGGTAATCAGCCCCCTTCCCGCTATCGCCGATCCCGCCGCGTTCCGGCAGGCCCAGCTCGATGATTTCGGCATTCGGATATATCTGCGCGGCAAACCGGCCATCGGTCGTGCCGCCGCTGCCATCCAGTTTCGCATCGCGGCCCAGCACGGTTTTCACGGCGTTTTGCGCAGAAGATGCAAGATCGCCGGGTTCGCTGTAATACGGCACGGATGCCGTGTCCTTGTTCGCCTTGACGGTGATGTTTTTCAGCAGATGGAAATCGGGATGCTGCTTGGCCCATTCAGGCGGATTGGCCAGCGCGTCTTTGACGAATTTTTCAAGGCTGTCGGGCGTTTGATGCGGCGTGAAGCGGATGTTCCACAGCATTTGCGCTTCGCCGGGGATAATAGCGCTCGCGTTGAAATCGCCGGATTTCAGCGCGACGGTTTCAAAATTCGTATTGGGGAAATTCGCGTTTCCGTCGGTGAATTTATGGCTGTTCAGTATGGCGGAGGCCAGCGCCAGGGCGCGGTTCGGATTTTCAAATAATTCCTGATACGCAGCATGCCCCTGCACGCCCGACGCCGTCAGCGTGCCGACAAGGCTGCCGCGGCGGCCGATCTTGATATGGCTGCCAAGATCATCCTGCGACGACGGTTCGCCCACGATAAACGCATCGACCTTTTCGCCGCGCGCCTGCATCCATTCAAGAACTTTTTTAGATCCGTTAACGGCCGCCCATTCTTCGTCGGTCGTCAGGATCATGCTGATCTTGACGTTCTGGTTTTTAAGGTCGCCCAGTTGTTCTTCGACTGCGCTGATGAAGGCGGCGACGCTGCCCTTCATGTCGGTCACGCCGCGACCATACAGATAACCGTCTTCGATCTTGCCGCTATACGGGTCTTCCGTCCATTTTTTTTGGTCGCCCGGCGGCACGACATCGAGGTGCCCCATATAGCAGATATGTTTTTCCGCCGTGCCGAAAGACCATTCAAGGAAGATGTTATTAACGGCGTAGTCCCATTTCGCGTGTCCGCCGCTAAAATCCAGCTGCGTTACTTTCGCGCCGGTTTTGACGGCGGCGGCGGCGGCAAGGTCAAGGCTGTCCTGCGCGGTCGGCAGGTCCTTGGCGTCCAGCGGCGTCACGCTGGCGACGCGCACAAGCGCCTGTGCCAGCTTTACGGTTGAATCTTCGGGTGATACGTCACGCGGCGCTGACATGCGAAGCTTCCTTGGCGGCGCGCACGAAATAGCGGCTGGTGTTGATGCGCATCGCGTCGATCTGCGTTTTCGCAATTTCGCGGAAGCTGGAGCGGTGCGGCAGTTCCGCCGCTTTATAGAGGTACTGGTACGGGCCTTCTGAATCGCGCACGATCAGCGCACAGTCGTGGTTATCGAGACGACGGTAGATTTCTTCGCGGCCATACAGCAGGCTTGCGCAGATCACCAGCTCGTTCTCAACCGGCGTGTATTGCAGCGCGTCCATCCATTGCACGTTCACGCTGTCCTTCAGGCCGATCTTGCGGCTGAGCTGTTTTGCCAGCTCACACGCCTCGGCATCGTAATCGACACAGACAATCGGGGTATCCGGACACTCGCGCGCCAGCATGAAGGCGGTCATTGGCAACGCCCCTGCCCCCAGAAAGCTGATGCGGCTGAAGGCCCCTTGCTGCTTGAACAGTTCGATTTCGGCGCGGCAGAGCGCGGTGTATTCAGGGAAGTACCAGAATTCGGCAAGGTCGCAGGCCGCGCGTGACAGCAGCTTGCGCGCCCAGTATTTTTCCATCTCGCATTCGGCGATGCCGCACAGCACGGGCAGCTTTTCGCGCTCGATCGCAAGGTCCGGCGTGTCCATCAGGAATTTGATGAGTTCGGGCGCCTGGCATTTCGTCAGCGTGCGCACCAGATGTGTCAGGGATTTCGTGACCGCTTCGTTGTCAGGCGACAGGTTTTGTTCCTGCGACAACAGCGCGTAGCTCTGGCGAATGGCCTCGACCGCTTGCGTTTTAAGCTCAGTCCACATCCCTAAATCCCACCCTATTGAAGTCTGCGTAGTTTGTCAGAAAACGGGATAATTTTCCAGTTATTTGTCGGAGGCGGGATCCCTCTCCCGCCACTATTTCGCTTCAAAAATGATAGCTGAAAACAGTGGCAGGGGGATCTTCACTTACACGACGAAGCTGAAAAATTTGTATCTTCCCGTAAACCGAGATTGAAAATCATTCTCATTTAGCTTCAGAAAACCACATCTGTCAAAGTGATTTTTAAATTTCAAATAAAACAATAACTTAATAGCTTGTTTGTGCAGGCGTCGCCCCTATATCCTATCCACAGAAGGAGAAGACTCATGCAAAAACGACCCCTTGGACATTCAGGCCTTTCCGTTGCCCCGCTCTGCTTTGGCGGCAACGTGTTCGGCTGGACGGCAAATGAAAAGACCTCCTTCGATCTTCTGGATGCCTTCACGGGTGCGGGTTTCGATTTCGTCGATACGGCGGATGTCTATACCCGCTGGATCGAGGGCAACAAGGGCGGCGAGTCTGAAACCATCATCGGCAACTGGTTCGCCCGCAGCGGCAAACGCAAAGACGTCGTACTGGCGACCAAATGCGGCATGGATATGGGACCGGACGGCAAGGGATTGTCGAAGGCGCATATCCTGAAATCCGTCGAAAGCTCTCTCAAAAGGCTCAAGACCGATTACATCGACCTTTACCAATCCCATGCCGATGATGAAACTGTGCCGCAGGAAGAAACGCTGGCGGCCTATGACACGCTTGTCAAATCAGGCAAAGTGCGGGCAATCGGCGCGTCCAACTTCACCGCAGCACGGCTGGATTCAGCGGTAACGGTTGCGCAGAAAAATGGCCTGCCCGTTTATGCCAGCCTGCAACCCGAATACAACCTCTATGACCGAGAGAAATTCGAGGCGGAGCTTGCGGGCGCTTGTGAAAAACAC
>JADYYV010000086.1 GCA_020853455.1 Alphaproteobacteria bacterium
CGCTCGAACAATCCTTCGCAACCTCCAGCGACGATCCCGCCTATCCCGACTTCCCCTATTCGGATGTGATCGAAATGGCGACAGCCGTATCCGGCATTTCGCGCCACGCCCATGCGAAAGCGCATAAGGTTGAAATTCACGACACCGGCCATCTTTTCGTGACCCGGGAAGTGAACGGCCAGTACCGCTTCGTCGAATTCGATTACCCCGGAAGCCAGCTGACCGATTACATCGCAAAGCCGACCTTCACCAGGGACGACATGAAGGACACGAAACAGGTCGTGTGGGAAACCTACTTCCGCGTCGTGCCGCTGGAGGAAGGACAGAAATACCAGTCCGGCTGGATGACTGTCGCCGGCACGCGCGCATTCCGTGAAAACACCGCGCGCGCAGGACAGGCGCTGACGCTGGGCCATTATGAATCAAGCGTGCCGCTGGCCGACCTGACCGATGCCGAGATTATCGCCGGCACCGATAAAATCACCGGCAGCATGGCGACCGATGCCGATGAATACAAGGCAGGTTATGTGAGCGAGCGCCACCAGTCGCAGGTCGAGGCAACCGACGACCCGCGCATCGTGCGCCACCTGAAAGGCCCCGTGACGGTCATGGACGTGACGGAAAAAATGGCGCTGTTCACCGGTTTGAGCTTTATCATCGCGCAGCCCGGCGACAAGATCATCATCGAGCAGGAAGGCTATTCCCCCCGCGTGATCCGCAAGGAAAGCCTTGAAACGGGCAAGGTGAAATTCATCCCCTTCAATCCCGAAAAACCGCCCGGCGTAAAACCGCCGCAGCCCTAGGCGGCCGCCAGCAGGAAAGGGTTCAGCTTTTCCGCGATGCGGCGGTGGCCGGTCGCGGTCGGGTGCAGCCCGTCGAACAGCATCGCCTTCAGGTCGCCGCCCGCCCAGTCGCGCCAGATATCGGCGAAGAACAAGCCTTCTTCCTTCGCGACTTTTTCGATGATGGAATTGAACAGCTCCACGCGCGCCATGTTATAGGATTTTTCGGTGTTCCACGGCAGCGGCTGCACTTTCGCCTCCTCGATCGGGTTCAGCCCGACAAAGGCAACATCTTGCGTGAATTTGCGCGCGATGCCGATCAGCTTGCCGATGTTCCGCTCGAATTCGTCCTGCGTGAAGCGGTCTTTCTGCGCGGATGTCGAAAAATGTGAATCGTTCATGCCGATGGCGAAGATGATGCAGTTCTTGTTCGCGGGGTTGAAGCGCGCGGCCATTTCGCCTTCGATGCGCATCAAAAGGTCGGCGGCGGTATCGCCCGGAATGCCGAGGTTATAGACCAGCGCGCGGTCGCCGCGCCCGTAAATGAATTGCTGGTCAAGCGATGACCGGATGCGCTGCACCCAGCCGCCCTGCTCGTCCCACTCGCCATAGGCGATGCTATCGCCGAAAAAATAGAGGTCTTTCATGATGCCCGTCCGTTTCCACCGGATTCCAGCATATCCGCGCGCGCTTTGAAAGGGGTTAGGTGAAATCATTAGGGAAATTGAACAGGGCTGGCAACTTGCCTAAAACGCCCCCGCACAGTAATCTCGCAGCATCCGAATACGACAAAAAGCCCCGCCGATTTCAACAAGAGGCCATGATGACGCAGACCAAAAAACTCCAGACCACTTCCGATGCGAAGATCCTTTCGCAGGAACGCATTTTTGACGGCTATCACAAGCTGGATGCGTTCAAGATCCAGCCCCGCAGCCTGAAGCATGGCGGCTGGGCCGAACCGATGGAGCGCGAGGTGATGATCGTGAAGGATATCGCGGTCGTGCTGTTGTTCATCCCGGAAACCGACGAGGTTCTGCTGAACCAGCAGTTCCGTGTCGGCGCATTGGTGGCGGGAGTCGAAGACCCCTTCCTGTTCGAATGTGCCGCCGGCGCCGTCGATGAAGGCGAAATGCCCGAAGCCGCCGCGCGCCGCGAAGCCTATGAAGAAACCGGCTGCGACGTGACCGATATCGAATTCATCGGCAAGGCCTATTCCAGCCCCGGCTGCATGGCCGAACAATTCCACCTGTATGTCGGCCGCATCGAAAAGGCCGAAGCCGGCATTTACGGCCACGAGGAAGAAGGCGAGGAAATCAAGACCCACCTGCTGCCGTGGAAACAGGTGCGCGACATGCTTGATAAAGGCGCAATCGCCAACATCACGGCGGGCTATGTTTTGCAATGGTTCGCGCGCAACCATGAACGCATCCGCAAACAGTGGCTCGGCCAATGAAAGCGCTTATCTCCGCAGCAGAACTGAAAGAAATTTTTGAAATGCCCGGCCTGCGCCTGCTGGATGCCAGCTATGGCCTGCCGCCTGCCGATATCCGCATCGGCCATGCGCAGGATTTCGACATCGACGAAGTGGCGGATCACGACGCGCCATTCGCCCATACCCTGCCCGCCCCCGCCGTTTTCGCCGATGCCGCCGAAAAACTGGGCATATCGAACGGCGACCATGTGGTTGTCTATGACCGCAGCGGCGTTGCGATGGCGGCGGCGCGCGTCTGGTGGATGTTCCGCACCTTCGGCCATGACAAGGTGCAGGTGCTGGACGGCGGGTTGCCCGCATGGGCAAATGCCGGATACCCCGTGACGCAAAAAGTCGGCGAGATTTTGCCGCGCGGCACGTTCAAGCCCGCCTTCCGCGCGGAACTGTTCAAGAAGCGCGACGACATCGTGCAGAACCTGACCGGTAAAACCTTCACCGTGCTGGATGCGCGCGACCCGCGCCGCTATTCCGGCGAGATGGCCGAACCGCGCCCCGGCATGGGCAGCGGCCATATCCCGGGATCGCTCAGCCTGCCCTATGCGTCGCTGATCGACAATCAAACGGGTTTATTCAAGACCGGCGACGCGCTGAAATCCGCGCTCGCATCGGTCGACGCCACGAAACCCGTCGCCATTTCCTGCGGCAGCGGCGTGACGGCCTGCGTGGTCGCCATCGGCCTGCATAATCTGGGCCACACCGATGCCGCCGTCTATGGCGGTTCCTGGGCCGAATGGGGCGGCGACGCATCCCTACCCAAAACGAAAGGCAGCCAGCCATGACAGCAGATGACCGCAACAAGAATACCATCCTGACCCATGCAGGGTCGAAGCCGAACGAATACCACGGCGCGGTCAACG
>JADYYV010000087.1 GCA_020853455.1 Alphaproteobacteria bacterium
ACGGGGCCCTCACAATTCCTGACGGGGGCAGACCTATGGAAGCCGGCAGACCGGTAAGTCTCCTCAAGAAAGGTGTCGACGACCTCAAGTCCACCTGGCCTGCGGAACCTGACCGATTCAACGAGACCCATGTCGATCCCTTCCTGCTCTGGTGCATCAAGCAGGGCTCGTCGGACGTATCGATCCAGACCAACCGCCCCGTGATGTGCGAGATTTCGGGCTCGCTCTATCCCGTCACCTATCGCTCGCTCGACGCCGCCGACATCGTGACGTTTGTGACGCGCCTGTACGGCACGGAAGCGCTCGCGATTCTGGCCGGCGGCTCCGACATCGACTTGGCCTACGAGGTCATGACCGACCGCTTCACGCGTTCGCGCTTCCGCGTCAACATCACGGCGATCCTTGCCGAAGGCCGCGACGGCGTGCAGATCACGATGCGTGTGCTGCCTTCCGCGCCGCCCACATTCGCGCAGTTGAAAATCGAAAAAGAAATCATCGACGGCTGGCGCCCGCGTAACGGGATCGTGCTTGTGACGGGTCCTACCGGCTCGGGCAAATCCACGCTGCTGGCGGCGGGCATCCGCTCGCTGATCGAATCGCATCACGGCTGCGGCAAGCTGCTGACCTACGAAGCGCCGATCGAATTCACCTATGACTCGGTCGTGTCGCGCCGCTCGCTGGTGGCGCAGACCGAAGTGCCGCGCCACATCCCGACCTTCGCGGCCGGCGTGCGTAACGCGCTGCGCCGGAAGCCCGAAATTATCCTGGTCGGTGAATCGCGCGACCGCGAAACGATTTCCGCCTCCATCGAAGCCGCGCAGACGGGCCACTTGGTGTTCTCGACCGTTCACACGACCGGTGTCGCGTCGACCATCCGACGCATGGTCTCCACGTTTGAACCCGGGGAGCGCAACGAACGCGCCTTCTCGCTCATGGAAACCGTCCGCATGATCGTGACGCAGACGCTGGTGCCGAAAATCGGCGGCGGCCGCGTGGCGCTCCGCGAATACATGGTCTTTACCGAAGAAATCCGCGAAACGCTGCTGAACATGACCTACGACAAATGGCCGGCGGAGCTGATGTCGATGGTGTCGAAATACGGCAAGACGATGGAAAGCCAGGCGCGCCGCGCCTTCGAGGCTGGCCTTATCGAAAAGCGGCATTATCTCGTTTACCTGCAGGGCTCCAAGGCCGCGCAGGAAGCGCTCAAGCGGATCGCGTCGCAAGAAGCCGGCGAGGTCGTGGATATGGATCCGAGCGAGCCGAAGATGGAAGCAAGCGATGTCCACAGCAGTTAAGGGGTAACACAGCATGGCTGATCAACCGGTACAGGGCTGGCATTGGCGTAACTCCATGAAAACCGTGCGGTTTTTCATCTTCGACGCCCGCGCGGGCTTTTTCGTCGTGCTGGTGCTGGTTCATGCGCGCCTGTGGACGCTGATGCTGGCTTTGTCGGTCATGACCATTTTCTGGCTGTTCGAGCGCAAATCGCTGTCCTTCCCGGCGGCGCTGCGCTCCATCCGCGTCTGGATCATCGGCCCTAAGCGCCCGGGCTGGATCTGGACGCGCCGCCGCAAGCTGCAGGATACCGGCTCCGCCTGACCGGCGTTGCGGGGTTAACCCTTGCCGCCGAAAAATCCTTTCGGTCTATTGATTTAGGGTCGGGACTCGGCCTATAAAAGATCATTCGATTTGTTTTTAACAAGCTGACAGGCGACAGGATACCTTCCCATGACCCAGACGAATTTGCTGAAAAAAGCCGTGCTCTTTTCCGGTGTTGCGATCATCGCTTTCGCCGCAACGGCCCATGCAGGTTTTGAATGGAAAGGCCCGCTGGGCGCGCCCGCACCCGCAGCTGAAGCAGCGCCCGCCGATATGCAGCCGAACGACGACCTGACGCCCGTTACTTCGTGGGAAAAGCCCGCCGATGCAGCGCCCGCGCCTGTGGCCGCAGCGCCGGTTGAATCGATGCCCGCGCCCGTTGCCGCCGCGCCCGCAAACGATTTCGTCGCCGCGCCCGTGGCATCCGAACCCGCAAGCGATGTGCTGACCGGTTTCGGCTCCGACGTGCCGCTCGTGATCGCGCTGCAGCAGGTCGTTCCCGCCGGCTATCAATATTCCTTCGCGGCGGGCGTGAACCCCGGCGTGTCCGTGTCGTGGCAGGGCGGTAAATCCTGGCAGGGCGTGCTGGCGGATATGCTGGCGTCGCAGGGCCTCGGCTACCGCATCCAGAACAGCGCGGTAATCGTCGGCAATTACGCATCGCCCGAACAAATGCAACAATCCGCAGCGCCGGCCGCGCCCGAAGCATCCGATGCGTCGCTCGGCATGACCGCCGTGCCGTCGGATAACGCCGCCGCGGAAACCGCGCCGATGGCGATCGCGTCGCCCGCGCCGGCCGCGCCCGTGCAATCGACTGTCGTGTCGGAAAAGCCCGTCACGATCCACCGCGAAAAACGCTCGTCCCTGCTGGAACGCCTCGGCTGGACGCAGGGCACGAAACAGGAAGAGCGCGCGAACGTCGCCGTTCCCGCCGATACCGCAGGCGGCAGCATGCCCGCCGCCGCGCCCGCGCCTGCCGATACCTCGATGTCGGCGGATCCGGTTCCGGCGCCCGTCACAGAATCATCCGCAGCGTCGAATGAACCGCAGCAGCTGGCGGCCGCAACGCCCTAGTCGCGCTCGGCTGCCGATGCGGCGATGGCGTCTTCGGCGACCGAAGTCGGCGCGACCACCGCGGCTGCCGCTCCCGCGATGAACGGCAACTGGAAAGGCGCCAAGGGCCAGACCCTGCGCGACGTGCTGAAAACATGGTCGGATCAGGCCGGCGTCGAACTCTACTGGTCGATTGATTATGACTACCGCCTGTCGGACGATGTTGCGACCGCCGGCAACTACGAACAGGCGGTCGGCGGGCTGCTCGACAAGTTCGCGTCGGTGCGCCCCCAGCCCTATGGCCAGCTGCACCAAAGCGCCAGCGGTCCCAGAGTCTTGGTGGTGAAGTCTTACGACCTTACCCGCTAAGCTCCACGCAAGGGCTTGAATTTCCCTATTGTTTTTGAAATCTGTCACATTTTAACTAAATGTGATATGATATAAGGATATAGTCGAAACAGCAGTTTCGCCTGCCGGTGTTTGGCGGGACTGTGGCTTTGGGCTTGTTTGATGAATTTTTGCTCATGGGGATTTTGGGGCCATGCAAAAACTGGGCGTCGTCAAGAAATTCGTACTCATCTTTTCGCTGATCGCGATGCTTGGCGCGGGTTTCCTCTCGATGAACGTGCTGACGTCGTGCAACGCGAATGCGCAGGTCTGTACCTGCGGCACGATCTGCACTTATGTCGGTATGCCGACCGCGGGTCTGACGCAGGTCTTCGCAAGCCCCATCACC
>JADYYV010000088.1 GCA_020853455.1 Alphaproteobacteria bacterium
AAGAATTGATCCGGCGCAGGTCGCGCAGGATATCGAGGTGCAGCGATGATGTGGCGATCGTTTCGGCCACGCCCTGAGACAGGCGCTTGAAGTGGCTTTCCGCCGCCATCATTTCCTGATTGCGCAGCACGACTTTTTCTTCGAACAGTTTGCGCGCCATTTTCACGTCGCCCGTCATGAACACGTTCTGCGCGAGGTTCATGTTGTCCATGACGCGGTGGTGCAGGTCGGAAATTTCCGAGAAGCCCTGGCGCGAAAAGTTGTCCTGATTCCGGATTTTTTTCGACGCCATTTCCATCAGGTTCTTGTCGATGATGTCGCCGATATGCTCGAGATTGGTCGAGAAGGTGAGGATCTGCATGTACCGCTTGCTCTCGTGCTTGTCGAGCGGGTGCGACGACAGGCGGGCAAGGTAGTTCTTGATCGCTTCGTAGAGGCTGTCGACGATCGCTTCCTGGTCGCGGATGCCCTGCACCAGATGCGTGTTGTTGGTGCGGAACGCCTCCAGCGTGTCGCGCATCATGCGCTGCACGACATCGGATACGCGCAGGGTTTCGCGGGCGACGCAGGCAAGCGCGGCGGGCGGCGTGGCGAAGGCGGTGGGATCGAGGTAGCGCGGCAGGGATTCGTCTTCTTCCCTTGCACGATCTGGCAGGATGATTTCCGACAGTTTCGTCATCGGGCCGATAAAAGGCAGGAAGCCCAGCGCCACCATGACGTTGAAGAAGGTATGGAAGTTGACCAGCTGGCGCGCGGGATCGGGATCGAGGCGCGCGATGAACGGCGCCACGATGGTCGCCATGAACGGCAGGAAAATCAGCGCGCCCATGCCGCGCATCATCAGGTTGCCAAGCGGCACGCGCCGCCCCGCAGGGATATCGCGCAATGTCATGATGACGGGCGCAATCGCGCCGCCGATATTCGCGCCCAGCACAAGGATCAGGCCAAGGCCGACGGGGATCACGCCCGCCTGCACGAAGGACATGAACAGCAAAACCGTGCCAAGGCTGGAATGGACAAGCCAGGTGAACAGCGCCGCGATCACGATCGCCAGAATCGGCTGGGTCGCGAGCGGTTCGATCAATATCTTCAGGCCCTCTTCCTGCCCGATGGGCGACGCCACGTCGCGGATGATGCCAAGCGAAATGAAGATCAGCGCAAGCCCCACCAGCGCGCGGCCGATATGCTTGTAATGGCTTTCGTCCCAGACCTTGGTGATGATATAGCCCGCGAACAGCAGCACCGGCACCAGCCATTTGATGTCGAAGGAAATGATCTGCGCCGCGACCGTCGTGCCCACATCCGCGCCCAGCATCACGGCGATCGCCGAAGTGATGGTGATGACGTTGCGCGCCGCGAACGAGCTGACGATCATGCTGGCCGCAGTCGAGGATTGCAGCAGCGCCGCCACGATGATGCCCGTGCCGAACGCCTTGAAGCGGTTGGAGGTGGAATTCGAGATAATCCGGCGCAGCGTCGTGCCAAAGGCGCGGTTCAGCCCCGTCGAGACCATCCCCACGCCCCACAGCAGGAGGCAGACGCCCCCGATGATGTGCAATATGATATGTGACGCGTCGATGGCCGCTTACTCCGGAATAATAAAATCTCTCACCGGTAAATCCCGGTTTTTTTTCTTACACACCCGCCGCCAATATTTTGGTCGGCGAAATTTCTAGTGGATATCCGCCCAGAGCTTGCGCTTGGCCGCGACCATGATGCCGCAGAAGGCGAGCATGAAGATCATGACCTTCAGGCCCATGCCCTTGCGCTGCTCCATATGCGGCTCCGACGCCCATGCCAGGAACTGCGTGACGTCGCGCGCCTGCTGTTCCAGCGTATTGGCCGTGCCGTCGGTATAGGTGACCTGGCCTTCATTGAGCGGTTTTGCCATCGCGATCTGGTGGCCGGCGAAATACTTGTTGTAGTTCAGGCCGGGCATCAGGTCGAACCCCGCCGGCTTTTCCTCGTAACCGGTCAGGATGCTGTAGATGTAATCGTCGCCGTGTTCGCGCGCCTTGGACAGCAGCGACATATCGGGGGGCAATGCGCCGCCGTTTGCCGCGCGCGCCGCCTTGTCGTTCGGGAAGGGCGAATGGAAACGGTCGGCCGGGCGGCCGGGGCGTTCGAACATTTCGCCCTCGTCATTCGGGCCGTCGGGGATCTGGTATTCCGCCGCCACCGTCTTCACCTGTTCGGGCGTGTAGCCCAGCTGGGTCAGGTCGCGATACGACAGCAGCTTCATGGAATGGCAGGCCGCGCAGACTTCCTTATAGACCTGGAAACCGCGCTGCAGCGCCGCCTTGTCATAGGTGCCGAACACGCCCTGATGCGGCCATTTCTGGTGCGGGGGCACTTCCGCTTCGGAAGCAAAGGCGGGGGTTGCGGCGGAAATCACCGCCGCGACAGCCAGCATGGAGAGGGTTTTTTTCATTTTTTAGTCTTTCGCTTTCAATGCTTCTTGCAGCAGCCGGGATCGGCGCTGATGGAGGCCGGCACCGGCAGGTTCTTTTCCTTGAACGACAGCACCGGCAGGATCACGAGGAACAGCACGAAGTAATAGAGCGTGCCCAGCTGGCCCATGATCAGCGGCAGGCCTTCCGGCGGCTTCGCGCCCGAATACATCAGGACGAAGAAGTCGACGAACAAAAGCCAGATGCACCATTTGAACACCGGGCGGAAACGGCCCGATTTCACAGGGTTGCGGTCGAGCCAGGGCAGGAACACCAGCAGGATGATCGAGCCGAACATGGCCAGAACGCCTTGCAGCTTCGCCGGCAGCAGCACGACCGTCGTGAACGGGATCGTGATGTCCATCGTGAAGGCGCGCAGGATGGCGTAGAACGGCAGGAAGTACCATTCCGGCACGATATGCGCGGGGGTTTGCATCGGGTCGAACTTGCGGAAGTGGTCCACCTCGGTCAGCGCGAGCGGGTAGAAGAACACCACGCCCAGGAAGATGGTGAGGAAGAACACCAGCGCAACCGAATCCTTCGTGCTGACATAGGGCGCGAAGGGCACGGTGTCGGCAGGCGTTTTCGGCTCCACGCCGGTCGGGTTGTTGGAACCCGTCACATGCAGCGCCCAGACGTGGATGAACACCACGCCCAGAATGACGAAGGGCAGCAGGAAGTGCAGCGCATAGAAACGGTTCAGCGTCGGGTTATCGACCGAGAAGCCGCCCCACAGCCATGTCACAAGCCCGTCGCCCACCAGCGGAATGGCGGAGAACATCGAGGTAATGACGGTGACGCCCCAGCCCGACATCTGCGACCACGGCAGGGCATAGCCCATGAACGCGGTTGCCATCATGAGGAGAAGGATCACGACGCCGAACATCCACAGCAGTTCGCGCGGTTTTTTGTACGAGCCGTAGAAAAGGCCGCGCGCGATGTGGATATAGACCGCGATAAAGAAGAACGACGCGCCGTTCATGTGGATGTAGCGGAGCAGCCAGCCGAAATTCACGTCGCGCATCGTGCGCTCGACGGAATCGAATGCCAGCGTGGTATGCGGCGTGTAGTTCATCGCCATCATGATGCCGGTCAGGATCATGATGCCCAGCATCGTCATCGCGATGCCGCCGAAGCTCCACATATAGTTCACGTTGCGGGGCATCGGGAATACGCCGTATTCCTTGATGAGCATCGTGAAGATGGGCAGGCGGTTGTCGATCCAGTTGACGACCGGGTTGCTGAAATTCTTGTTCTCGCCGAAATGGGCCATTTTTATTGTCCTTGTTCTTAGCCGATGCGGAGCAGGGTGTCGGTCACGAAAGTATAGGCGGGCACGGCGAGGTTTTTCGGCGCCGGGCCTTTGCGGATGCGGCCGGATTTATCGTAGTGAGATCCGTGGCAGGGGCAGAACCAGCCGCCGAAATCGCCTTTCGGCTGGCCCATTTTCGATCCCATCGGGATGCAGCCCAGATGCGTGCAGACGCCGACCAGCACCAGCCATTCGTCATGGCCTTTTTGCACGCGGTCTTCGTCGGATTGCGGGTCGCGCAGCGTTTTCCAGTCTTCGGTGCGGATTTCCGTGACTTCGTTCATGGGGCGGCGGTGGATGAACACCGGTTTGCCGCGCCAGACAGCCATGATGGTCTGCCCTGCTTCGATCTTGCTGATATCCACTTCGGTCGATGCCATCGCAAGCGTATCGGCGGCGGGGTTCATGCTGTCCACGAGCGGCCAGACAGAAGTGCCCGCACCAACAGCAGCCATCGCGCCCGCGGTGAGATACAAAAATTCGCGGCGATTGGCGCCGTCTTTGGTCGAGTCCATTGTTTTTCTTCCTTTTTACAGGACTTTCGGGAGTCCGCCGTTGCAATCGGAACAGCGGTTTTAAAATCGGGTCACAGGAAACCGGTCGGAAGACTCCGGCGGGCGGCCTGTATTTGAATGATACTACTGATTTTCGGGCGAAATAAAAGCTCCGCGCATGAATATTTCACATGCCTTACAAGGGATTTCATTTTCATAAGATTAGAAAAAGTAGAGCGCCTGCAAGATGAGCAGCTGGATCGTGTAGATTTGCAGCGTATTATGTCCAATGAACCGGCAGGCGCGGGCGACGATATCCGGATTCTTGCGCCGGATGCTTTCCAGCAGCATATCGCGGAAATGGAACATCAGCACGGCGGTGCCGACGGTCGAAACGATCACGACCGCCCATTGCGCCGGGTTGAACGGAAAGATCGTGGCGCAAAAGCCCAGGTACAGCACGGTCACATAGGCGAAATAAAACCGCACATCGACCACCGCCGCCGCGCGGTCGCGGTTTTTCAGCAGCCATCCGGCAAGCGCGATGATCGCGGCCATCGTGCCGTATTCGGTCACGGCGTCGGTTACCGGGATCAGCGCGACCAGCGCGGCGTTGACGACCCAGAACCGGAATTTGTCGCGCACGGCGATTTCCGCCAGCGGGTCGATCACCATGCGGATCAGGATGATGGTGGCGACCGCCGACAGCGGCAGCGGCCCGATGCCCGTGATTGCGCCCACCACCGCCAGCAGCAGCGCGGCCTGCCACATCCACAGATCCGATTTGCGGCCGGCGTTGTATCCCGTCGGGATAAACCAGACCAGCGCAAACATGCGGAACACGCGGAACCACAGGTTATCGTCGTATAAATACAGCCCCACATGGTCGATCAGGAACGCCGCCACCGCGGCTGCGTATAATTCGTATGATGCGATCCTGTATTTCATGGGACACTTTCGTTATGGTCGATAATGGCATTAAACAATCGCGGTGACAAATGCGTCTTGCTCTCTTTCAGCCCGATATCCCGCAGAACACCGGTACGCTGATGCGGCTGTGCGCCTGTCTGGGCGTGGCGATGGATATTATCGAACCCTGCGGGTTTTTATTGTCGGATAAAAACCTGAAACGCGCGGGCATGGATTACCTCGACCACCTCGACATGACGCGCCATATGAACTGGGACAGTTTCAAATCCGCCCATGCCGGAAAACGCATCGTGCTGCTGACGACCAAAACCGATCAGACCTTCATCGATTTTAAATTCACGCCCGATGACGTTCTGCTGGCCGGCCGCGAAAGCGCGGGCGTGCCGGATGACGTCCACAATTCATGCGATGCGCGCATCACGATCCCGATGGCGGCCGGCGTGCGGTCGCTGAATGTGGCGGTGGCGAGTGCGATGGTGCTGTCGGAGGGGTTGCGGCAGACAAATCTTTTCCCCACGAATGAACACAAATAAACGCGAATTAAAATTTCCAACGCGAAGCCCCGAAGATGCGAAGAAAGACGCGCCGCAGGCATTTTTTCCTCTTCTTCGGATCTTCGGGGCTTCGTGTCAAAAAATCTTTCTGCCTGCGGCGCATATTCGCGTTTATTCGTGTCCATTCGTGGGGAACATTGACTTTCATCAATTGCAAAATACCCAAAAAACAGGCTTAATGCGGGCAGAAAAAGGAATCGCAGCCCGTGACCAACACCGCACAACAGCAAAAACCGGATGACAGGAAGCAACAAGCCTCCGCTTGGTTCGCATCTTTGCGCGACCGGATCTGCGCTGAATTCGAAAAGATCGAAACGGAACTGACCGGCACATTTTCCGACCTGCCGCCCGCGACATTCGAGCGCAAGCCGTGGGACAAAAAAGATTCCCCGTTAAACGACGGAAAACTTTCCGGCGGCGGCGTGATGTCGGTCATGCATGGCCGCGTGTTTGAAAAAGTCGGCGTGAATATTTCGGAAGTCTACGGCACGTTTTCCAGCGAATTCCGCAAGAACATTCCGGGCGCAGCCGATACCGGCGAATTCTGGGCGGCGGGCATCAGTTTGGTTGCGCATATGCGGTCGCCGTTGGTGCCTGCGGTTCACATGAACACGCGCCATATCGTGACCAGCAAGGCATGGTTCGGCGGCGGCGCGGATTTGACGCCGATGATCCCCGATGCGCAGGACACCGCCGATTTCCACGCGGCGTGGAAAACCACCTGCGACCGCCACGACCCCGCATATCATCCGAAGTTCAAGAAATGGTGCGACGAATATTTCTTCCTGCCGCACCGGAACGAACCGCGCGGCATCGGCGGCATTTTCTATGATTATCTGGAGAATGACTGGAGCCGCGATTTCGCATTCACCAAAGATGTCGGCGACACATTCCTGAGCATCTATCCGCAGCTGGTGCGCCGCCACATGAATAAACCGTGGACGCAAGAACAGCGCGAGCACCAATTGGTGCGCCGTGGCCGTTATGTGGAATTCAATCTGCTGTACGACCGCGGCACACAATTCGGCCTGAAAACCGGCGGCAACACCGAAGCAATTTTGATGTCTATGCCGCCAGAGGCGAAATGGCCTTAGGCCTTCGGTTCTTCGGTCACCGGTTTTTCTTCGACCTTCACCGCATCATCCTTTTTCTCAACGACCGGTTCCGGCGCGAAGCGGATAAGCATGAAGATAATGCTGAGAAGGGCGATTACGGCGACGACCGGCTGTTTCAGCATCACCAGCGCATAAATGGCGAAGCAAATCGTCCATGCCATCGCGATGATGCGCACGTAATTGGGGTGTTTGCCGATCATCCAGTCGCGCTGGATATATTTGCCCTGCAGCGCGCAGACCGCGCCCAGAATGCCGATGATGCCGTTCACCCCGTCGGGCATGAATGATTTGCCGTTCGACAGCGCGGAGACGAACAGGAACAGGCACAGCACGGCCAACAGCCCCTGCAGCAGCAGGTGCGCGATCGACAGAAGGCTGATGACAGGTGCCAGCATGTTCAGAATAATCCTGTGACGGCGCCGCGAAAATCCGCGCGGCTGAATTAAAGTATAAAAGGCCGCCTGCCGCAATTCAATGTTAAATCAATATGTTAATGACATATTAAGACTCTTCTAACCGCCCCTACCTATAATGTTATGTAACCATATGAATTCGGCTTGCGAATAGCTGGCCAATGTCAATTTTGATCGAGGAGCTGCCGATGGGCCAGGCCGACCGTATTTCACCCCAAGACCAGCTGAAGATTTTGCACCGCCACGCCATCGACGGCGATCTGGCCGGGATGAGGAAAGAGATCGGCGAATTTCACCTGCGCTGGAACAGCCTGCCGGCCGACATACAATCCGACGTCAAGAAAATGGAAGGCGTTTTCCTGACCATGCTGCAGGCGAAAGCATCGGGGGTGCGCGCATGACAACCGCACCATCGACGATGGAAGACCTGATCCGCAACATGGCCGCGCAAAACCCGGATATCATCCGTGAATTGGGCGGGGCCGATAGTTTCAACCAGACGCTGAAAAGCATCGGCACCCTCGACCAGAAATTCGAGGAACGCGGCGGCGTGTTTTTCCACACCGGCAGCAACGCGTTTGAAACCGCCGACAAATTCACGCAGGTGCATATCGACGAATACCGCGCAACCGGCCGCCCGTCGCTGCCGGCATTGGCCGCGCATCACGCGGAACAGCTGGGGCTCGAAAAGGGCAGCCCCGAATACAAGGCGATGATCATGGTCGCCGCGCGCGCGGAAGTCGATGCGGGCATCACGCCCGATTACCACAACAAAGTCCACTACACCGACGTCGCCGCGATGACGGCGAACCTGCTGGCGAAGAATAATGAATTCGTGGCCAACGGCGACCCGCGCGGCGTGCCGCTGACGAAAGCCGAACAGGCGATCACCCTGATGACCGCGATCGGCCACGATATCGACCATATGGGCAAATCGAACCCGCCGAATGACCCGCTGTATAACGAAAAGCAGTCGTTCAAGGCGATGGAGCCGCTGATGCGCGAGGCGGGGCTGACGGAGCAGCAGATCAGCAACGTCCACACCATTTTGATGACGACCAGCCCCAACGGCCCGCACGCGATCCTGAAAAGCCTTGCGAAAGGCGACCGCGAAGGCGAGCCCGCGACGCTGGACGGCATCCGCGACGCCGATATCGAGGGCAAGAAAAAACTGGGCGTCGATCCGGCCACGATCAAGCCGCTGGATTTCCCCGTGCTGAAAGACCTGGAGGGAAATTCCAAGCTGACGCAGATGGCGGCGATGGTATCGGATGCCGACCTTTATGCGTCGGGCGGCGCCGGCATGAAATCGAACATGGTGATGTCGACCGCGCTGACCGAAGAAGGCAAGACGTTCATGGGCAGCCCGCTGGATTTCACGACCGACGGATCCCGCAAATTCTTCCTCGACGGTATCGTGGGCAAGGAAGGCTATGCGTCGAATGCGGGGCGCGAAGTGATCAACGCGCAGTTCGAGGCGCTGCGCAACGAAACGGAACAGCGCCTTGCCGCCGCGAAGGCAGCCGCCGACGCGCCCAAGGCCGAAGCACCCGCCGTCGCCAGCAAATTCGCAACCCCCGCGCCGAAGGAAGACGCACCGAAAGCGGCCGAGGTGAAACGCGCACCGTCGAAACCCCGCGGCCCCGGCGGGCCTTAAAAAATCTCGAGTTCATCCGTACGTTTTTCTGCTCACCTTTGGGAGAGGTGAAAAACGCCGCCGCTTCAACGACATATCAATTTTATATTGCTATTTTAGCAATCATGTGGTAGCATGATGGAATGATATCCGTGTTTCACACCAGCCCCGCGAGGGGAAAACCGGAAAAAACAGGGAGCCAAATTCAGGGCTTCAAGACAGGAAAGATATTCACCGCGGTCATCGCGGTTTTTTTACGCCTGAAAATGCGGCTGGCGCGTTTAGGCCAGCAGCGCCGGCGTGCCGGAGGAAACGGGCGGCACATGGCGGGCGGAGAGCAGCTTCAGCGCCTCGGTGCGGCCGGGCTGGAAATCTTCGGCGATCCACCATTCTTCCATGTTCTTCAGGATGCGCCCCACATGCGGGCCCGCGGGCCAGCCGAGTTTCAGCACATCGTCGCCGATGAGCGGGAAGCGCGGCGGGCGGAAGGCGGTTGCGACGTTGTAGAGCGCGTCAAGGTTGCCGTTGTCGAACTGCCGGGCGGCGCACAGCAGCAGCAGGCTGCGCGCCATGTCGTTGCCATGCAGATACACAAGCTTGCGCACATCCTGTTCCGGCATATCGGTCGAAACCGGCACGCCGGGATTCATGAGCTTCATCAGCACGGCGGCCTGGTCGTTCGACAGGCGCAGGCTGCGCGTGAGCGCGACCAGCCCCGTCGGCGTGACATCGAGCAGCGCCGCAAGCCGGCGCAGCACGAAGGGATGGCTGTGATGATCGGCTTCCAGCTCCAGCAATTTCTCCAGCGTTTTAAGCCCGGTCGCTTCGGGCAGGAAATGGGTGGAGACGCCCGCGCGCAGCATGATATTCCACGTGATCGCGCAGCGGTCGGATTCCAGTATTTTAAAAATCTCGGTGCGGATGCGCTCCGCCGACAGGCGCGGGATGCGGTTCGCCAGTTTCGCGCAGGCGACCAGCGCGGCTGCATCGGGGCGGCCCTGCCCGAAATGGGCGTAAAAACGGAAATAGCGCAGGATGCGCAAAATATCTTCCTGGATGCGCGTTTCGGGATAGCCCACGAAAATCACGCGGCCGGTGCGCAGATCCTCGATCCCCGTGAAGGGATCGTAAACATCGCCGTCCATATTCGCCGACATCGCGTTGATGGTGAAATCGCGGCGCGACGCGTCTTTTTCCCAGTCATTGGTGAACTGCACCTGCGCATGGCGGCCGAAGGGATTCACATCGATGCGCAGCGTAGTGATTTCAAACGCCTTGCCGTCGACGATCGCGGTCACCGTGCCGTGCTGCAATCCGGTCGGGATATGGCGGATTTTCGCGGCCTGCAAATGTTCGATGACTTCTTCGGGGCGCAGGGGGGTTGCGATATCGATATCGATCACGGGGCGGTTGACCAGCGCGTTGCGCACGCAGCCGCCGACAAAGCGCGCCTCCACGCCCGTCGCCTGCAGCGCGTCCATCACCGCGACCGTTTCGGGTGCGATCATCCAGGACTTGCGCGCGATTTTGCCGTTATAGACGGTCATGCGGGTTTACTGGCTGCCTGGTTTGGAAGTGGTTGTGCCGTTTTTGCGGGTGTCGGATTTGGGCTGGATCGTGTCATTCGACGGCTCCGCCGTCAGATGATCATTCTTCGGCGGAACAGGCTTGTTCACCACATCCGCGAAATTGCGCAGCATACCGGCGGTTGCGCCCCAGATATGCACATCGTCCCACATCATGCCGTAGAAGCGGCGTTCGCCGCCTTCGAAGGTCAGGCTTTCTTCCTTCAGATCCAGAAATATGCTTTCGACCGGCACTTCGAAAATGCGGGCGACTTCGTCGGGGCTGGGCAGCCATGTCTGGTCTTTTTCCAGCACCGCCACGACGGGCGTGACGCGAAAACCCGTGCGGGTGATGTATTCGTCCAGCTGGCCGATCACGCGGGCGTTCGCGGGCACAAGCCCGATTTCTTCCTGCGCTTCGCGCAGCGCCGTTTCGTTCGCGTCCTTGTCCTGCGCCTCCACCCCGCCGCCCGGAAAGCTGACCTGCCCCGCATGGGCGTTCAGCGTATGGGTGCGTTCGGTGAAAAGTATCGTGACACCTTCGGGGCGGTCGATCAGCAAAATCAGCACCGACGCGTCGCGCGTGGGCGGGTGCATGACCATGCCGGGATTCAGCGCGCCGTCGCCGCTGCCGGCGCCGGGGGTATAGGCTTTCAGGTGTGTTTCGATGTCTTTCAGCGTAATCATTTATCCGTCAACCTGCCCGCCCTATCGCGTAAAATTCATTCCGGCTCCAGACGCCCAGCAAACCGGCATCCGCATCATCCGGCACGGCCAGCGCCGCCAGTTCGTAATAGACCGCGCGGCTTATCCGCGCCTCCATATCGCCCCGCACCATCACATAGGGCGACGGCTCCTGCGTTGCTGCGTCATGCGCGACGCGGATCGGGTGCGCAAGGCCGGCCTCCACCCATTCATCGAGGTTTGTGCGGAAAGAAAGTTTCTGCTCCCTGCCCGCCGACTCTACCCGAAGCTCT
>JADYYV010000089.1 GCA_020853455.1 Alphaproteobacteria bacterium
GCCACATCGGGCAATGCGGCCTCGAATATCCGGCGGCGCAGGTCGGGGGAGGTTTTTGCGGATTTCTTGGCCATGATGCCTGTCCTGTATGTGGCGGTTTGCGGGAAGGTCGCCAGATCAATCTAGCCCCTTCCTTGGCGGAATCAAAGCGCACGCGCCTTGATTCTGACAAGAAAGGGCAGGAGATGGTTGGAATTGCCCCGTAACGCTGTTACTTTAACGGTGGAAAAGAAGCAGGAAAATCCAGCCATTATGCTGTTCAGCGGTAAAAAGAACAAAATCGGCCTGTTATGCGCGGAAATCGTCACCCAGTCGGATGACGCCGTGGTGATCGTCGATAACAGCCACCGCATCGTCCTGTTCAACCACGGGGCGGAGCTGATGTTCGGCTATCCCGAAAAGGAAACGCGCGGCGAACGGCTGGATTTGCTGATGCCCGAGCGGTTCCAGCTGCAGAACGAGGCGATTCTGGAAGAAATCGGCGCGGAAACCACCGGCAAGATTTCCCAGCAGCGCCGCACCCGCCAGCTGCACTGCCGCCGCAAGGACGGCAACGAATTCACCGCCAGCGCGCAGATACTGCGCCTGACGCAGGGTGGCGCGATTTACTACGCCGCCATCTTCCGCGACATCAGCCAGAGCAAGAAGACCGAGGAAGAACTGCTGCGCCTGGCCGCCACCGATCCGCTGACCGGCGCGTATAACCGCCGCGAATTTTCGCTGATGGTGGAGCGCGAGGCGCTGCGGTCGCACCGGTATCACCACGCCCTGTCGCTGATCATGTTCGACCTCGACCTGTTCAAGAAGCTGAATGACAGTTACGGCCATTCGGCGGGGGACAAGGCGCTGCAGCGGTTTACCACCCTTTGCACGAATACTTTACGGAATGTCGATATTTTCGGTCGCTGGGGCGGCGAAGAATTCGTGGCGCTGCTGCCCGAAACCGATATCGAGGGGGCCAGCATCATCGCCGAGCGTTTACGTAAAATCGTGGGCGAAAGCGTGCTGACCTATAACGAACATAAAATCAGCTTCACCGTGTCGATCGGCATCGCGCAGTTCAAGGACGGCGAAACCACCATCGAAGGCCCGCTCAGCCGTGCCGACAGCGCGGTTTATGACGCGAAAAAAGCCGGCCGCAACCGCATCTCCGCCTTCCGCAACTAAATTTCAAACTATTGCGGCGCAATAATCTGCCACGAAATCAGCGTTTTGCCAGAACCGGACGGCCGTGCTAGGATTTCCTATCTGAAAAAAGAGCGGCGGAGAGAGTGTGCCCGGTAAAGAAGCGACGGCTTCTTAATAAACGCATCTTTTTGGAAGTCTGATGACGGACGAGACGAGGCCAAAACAGGAAAAACTCCCGCGCTGGGATTTGCGCGACCTGTTTCCGTCGCAGGAATCAAAAGAATTCACCGCAGCCTTCGCCGATATCGAAACCGCGACCGCCAAATTCGCCGCAACTTTTTCCGGCAAGGTCGCCAAACTGTCCGGCCAGAATCTGGGCGACGCGATCGAACAGTTCGAAAAAATTTCCGAATCCGTCGCGAAAGTTGCGACCTACATCGAACTCACGCGCTCGATCGACAACGACCAGAGCGCCTGGGCGCAGGACGCGTCCGACCGCCTGCGCAAATCGTCGGAAGCGCTTTTGTTCTTCACGCTGGAAATTAATAAAATCAAGGAAGCCGACCTGCTGCAGAAAATCGCCGCGCCCAAGCTTGCGCATTACGCGCCGTGGATCGGGCGCGTGCGCTCCATGCGCGAACACCAGCTGTCCGACGCCGCCGAAAAATTCCAGCACCAGATGGAACCCGTCGCCGAAGAAGCATGGCGCAGGCTTTATAACCAGCTGATGATCGACCTGCGCGTGACAGTTCGTGGCCGCGAAATGACCGAGGCCGAAGCCGTCAACATCATCGACACCTCGACCGACGCGAAACTGCGCCGCGAAGCGTATCTCGCCTTCGGGCGCGAGCTGGGGGAAAACAAGAAGGCCTTTGCGCTGATCACCAACACGCTCGCCGACCTGAAATCGGTCGATGACCGCTGGCGCAATTTTGAAAAACCTGAATCGCGCCAGCATCTGGAGAACCAGATCGATCAGGAAACGGTCGACGCGCTTTTGAAGGCCGTGCGCGATAACTACGCCAAAACTTCGCACCGCTATTACGCGTGGAAAGCGAAAAAAGCGGGTGTTGCGCGCCTGCATCCCGCCGACCGCAACGCGCCGCTGCCGGGCGAATCCGCCACGCGCTACAGCTGGGACGAAGCGAAAGATATCGTGCTGGCCGGTTTCGGAAAAATCTCGCCGGAAATGGAAGAAATCGGCCGCGAATTTTTCGACAAGGGCTGGATCGACGCCGAACCCCGCGCCGGCAAGGACAGCGGCGGTTTCGCCCATCCCGCCGTGCCCTCGGCGCATCCCTATATCCTGCTCAACTTCTTCGGTTCTGCCTCCGATGTGATGACGCTCGCGCATGAGCTGGGGCATGGCATCCATCAGGTGATGGCGTCGAAACAGGGTTTCCTGAAATCCGACACGCCGCTGACGCTGGCCGAAACCGCCAGCGTATTCGGCGAAATGATCGTGTTCCGCGAACTGCTCGGCCGTGAAGACGATCTGGTCGCGCGCCGCAATATGCTGGCCGAAAAAGTCGAAGGCATGCTGAACACCGTCAACCGCCAGGCCGCGTTTTTCACCTTCGAACAAAAACTGCACGACGAGCGGCGCGAAAAAGGCGAGCTGTCGCCGGAGCGTATCTCCGACATCTGGCAGCAGACGCAAAAAGACAGTCTCGGCCCCGCCGTCAACCTCGATGTGCCGGGCGCGGAAAACTTCTGGATGTATGTGCCGCATTTCATCCATACGCCGTTCTACGTCTATGCCTATTCGTTTGGCGATTGCATGGTGAACGCGCTCTATGACGAATATACCAAAGCGCCGGATAAACAGGCCTTCGTCGAAAAATACGAAGATATGCTGAAAGCGGGCGGTACAAAACGGCATGAAGCGGCGCTCGCCGAATTCGGTTTTGATACGACAGATCCGCAATTCTGGAAGAAGGGTTTGGCGGTGATCGAGCGTTATATCGACGAGGTCGAACAGCTTGACCGCAAGATCGAGGCGATCCACAAGACGCATCGGGATTTTAAAAACGCGGCGGGCGAAGTGTCCGACCTGAAACGCGCCGTGAACGACGACAAGCCCCATGCCGTCGACCCGCCGTCCAGCAAGCACGCCCGCAAAGGGCCGAAAATGGGGGGCGGATGAAAAAGCACCTGCGCGAAGATTTTTCCCGCGCGCGCAAGCCCAGCCCGCAGCCGGCGCGCAGCTTCAACGCCGCCGCCGATCCCGTGCCCGCCGGCAACGACAACCTGCCGCGCTGGGACCTGACGCAGCTTTACCCCGCGCTGAATTCGCCCGAGCTGGAAGCCGACAAGGACGCGCTGGAAACCCGCGCCAAGAAATTCTACGAGGAATATAATTCCACCATCGCCTATCTTACCGGCCCGCAGCTGGGCGAGGCGATCGCGGAATACGAAGCGCTCGAAAACATGCGCACGAAAATTTCCTGCTATGTCGGGCTGCTCGAGGCCGATAACCTCAACAACTTCTCCAAAACCGAATCCATCAAGAAATGGATGGGCGAGGTCGGCGAAAATACCGGCTTCTTCGAAGAAGAACTGCTGGAGATGAAAGAGCGCGACCTGATGACCAAGCTGGGCGCGCCCGGTCTTGCCGCCTATGCGCCGTGGATCGCGCGCGTGCGCGGCGGCCGGTCGGAACAGATCGACGGCGATGGTGCGGTATTAAGCGCGGAATATTCGTCCAGCAACAGCGAAGCATGGCGCAGGCTTTATCACGAAACGCTGAACGGGATGCGTGTCGAGGTCGGTGGAAAAAAAATCTCCATCGACGAGGCGCATGAACTGTTCGGCACCAAGGGATACGAGAGCATCGAGGAACGCGAAGCCTTGCGCGCGAAGCTTGGCGACGCGCTGGAGGCGGGATCGAAGCGCATGGCGCTGATCTATAACACCCTGATGCGCGACACGCTGACTTATACCGAACTCAACAAATATTCCCGTCCCGACGAGGAAGAAAACCGCGGCAACCTGCTGTCGCCCGAAATCGTCGATACGATGGCCGCGACCGTGAAGGCGAATTATTCGAAACTGTCGCATCGTTTTTACGGCTGGAAGGCCGAACAGCACGGCACCGAAGTCATGCCCCGTGCGCAACTGGGCATGCCGCTGCCCAAAGCGCCGAAAGAAGAGGCCGAATACAGCTTCGACGACGCACGCCGCACCATCCTGCGCGCCTTCAAGAAATTCTCGCCGAAATTCGCGCGCATCGCGCAAAAATTCTTCGACCAGAACCGCATCGACGCGCAGCCGCGCCCTGATAAAGAAACCGGCGCGTTTGCCATGCCGACGGGCCCCGAAAATTCACCCTTCGTGTTCATGAGCTATACCGGCGACCGCGATTCGCTGGTCACGCTGGGCCATGAACTGGGTCACGGCGTGCATCAGGTGCTGGCGGAACAGGCGCGTGGCTTGTTCCTGTCCGAAATGTCCACCGCCGTGTCGGAAACCGCCAGCATCTTCGCCGAAATGCTGGTGTTCGAGGAAATGCTCGCCAGGGAAAAAGACCCCGCGCGCAAAAAAGACCTGCTGAAGGACAAGGTCGAAGGCATGATCCTCAATTCCATGCAGCAGCTGTCGTATTATGATTTTGAACGCAAGGCGCATGAAGCGCGCAAGAAAGGCGAGCTGTCGGTCGAGGATATTTCCGATATCTGGGTGCAGACGCAAAAAGAATATTTCGGCCCCGCCGTCGAAACCGATAAATACGACCGCTATTACTGGATGGTCATCCCGCATTTCTACGACACGCCGTTCTACGTCTATTCCTATTCTTTCGCGCAGAACATGGTGAGCGGGCTTTATCAGGCGTATAAGGCGGCGGAAAAAGAAGGGCCCGAAGCGAAACAGGAATTCGTCGATAACTATATCGAGCTTTTGGAAACCGGCATCACCCGCAACCTGTATGAAATGACGCAGCCCTTCGACCTCGACCCCGAAACGCCGGAATTCTGGCAGAAGGGGCTGTCGCTGATCGACAAATACCTGAACGAGCTGGAAAAACTCGACGACGCGCCGCAGGCAAAGCCCGCGAAGGGCGCGAAACCCGCTTCTCCATAATATAAAATTTTCTCGACTTTTCGGGGGCGTGCTATCATCTTCTTGTCATGACGGACAAGAAAACCGGAAAATCGGGCCGTGAAAAGGGCCATATCGGGCGGCGCATCAAGCGTTACGCAAAAGTTTCCACGACCATGACCGGCCTCGCCGCGCGCCTTGCGGGGCAAAAATACCTCGGCATGGATATCGACAAGCCGATCCACGCAAAGCAGCTGATGGAATCCTTGGGCGAGCTGAAAGGCCCGCTTTTGAAAGTCGCCCAACTGCTCGCCACCATCCCCAACGTCCTGCCCAAGGAATATGCGGCGGAGATGCAGAAACTGCAGTCACAGGCCCCGCCCTTGGGCTGGCTGTTCGTCCGCCGCCGCATGATCGCCGAACTGGGCGCGGACTGGGAATCGAAATTCAAATCCTTCGAGCGTGCCGCCGCCGCCGCCGCGTCGCTGGGGCAGGTGCATCGCGCCGTGACGCATAAGGGTGAAAAAGTCGCCTGCAAGCTTCAATATCCCGACATGGTATCCGCGGTCGAGGCCGACCTTAAACAGCTCGGCATGATCATGGGCGTGTTTGAAAAATACGATAACTCGGTCAATACCAGCGAAATCCAGAAAGAAATCACCGACCGCCTGTATGAAGAACTCGATTACAAGCTGGAGGCCAAGCATGAGGGCCTTTACGGCTATATGCTGCAGGACGAGGAAAAAGTGCATGTGCCGCGCGTGATCCCCGAACTGTCGACCGAACGCCTGCTAACCACCACATGGCTCGATGGCGCGCATATCCTCGATTTCGTCAAGGAAAAGGCCGCGCACCGGAATGAAATCGCGCATAACCTGTTCCGCGCCTGGTATGTGCCGCTCTATTATTACGGCGTCATTCACGGCGATCCGCATCTGGGCAATTACACCGTGCGCCAGGATCTGGCCCTGAACCTGCTGGATTTCGGTTGCATCCGGGTGTTTCCGCCGCGCTTCGTGCGTGGCGTCATCGACCTGTATCACGCGATCGAGCGCAAC
>JADYYV010000090.1 GCA_020853455.1 Alphaproteobacteria bacterium
GGGCCCGGCCTCTCGACACACTCTCTATTAGAAACTTCTTCAACACCACGGAGATGGATTTTGTCGAAGACTCCCGAATATCAAAGCGGCAGATTCGAGTCAAAAGAAAATATGAAAATATTCGGTCTTTCTTGCGCACGTTCCCAAATTGACTCGATAAATCAGGGGGCGTGGGATAAATTGAGCCATCAAAAAAAGGGACAAAAAAATGGCAGATGCTCAATACGATGTGGTGGTGATCGGCTCCGGCCCCGGCGGTTATGTTTGCGCGATTCGCGCGGCGCAGCTGGGCCTGAAAGTGGCCTGCGTTGAAAAAGACAACACGCTGGGCGGCACCTGTCTCAATGTCGGCTGCATCCCGTCGAAGGCGCTTCTCAGCGTCTCCGAAAAATATGCGCAGGCCAGCCATGATTTCGACGCGCTGGGCATCGAAGTGGGCAAGCCCAAGGCGAACCTGAAAAAGATGATGACGCACAAGGACAAGGTCGTCGCCGCCAACACCCAGGGCATCACCTTCCTGTTCAAGAAAAACAAGGTCGATCACCTGATCGGCACCGGCACCATCACGGGCGCCGGCACGGTCGACATCAACGGCAAAGATGGCAAGAAAACCGTCACGGCGAAAAACATCGTGATTGCGACAGGTTCCGAAAGCACGCCGCTGAACGGCGTAACCGTCGATGAAAAACAGATCGTATCCTCGACCGGCTCTCTCGCGCTTGAAAAAATTCCGGCAACGATGGCGGTGATCGGCGGCGGCGTGATTGGGCTGGAACTGGGCTCCGTCTGGCAGCGCCTTGGCACCAAGGTCACCGTGATCGAATTCATGGACCGCTTGCTGCCCGGCTCCGACCTCGAAGTCTCGAAAGAAATGAAGAAACTGATGACCAGGCAGGGCATGGAGCTGAAACTCTCCACCAAGGTCACCGACGTGCAAACCTCGAAAGACAAAGTCATGCTGACGCTGGAACCCGCCAATGGCGGCGCGACGGAAAAGCTGGAAGTTGAAAACGTGCTGCTGTCGATCGGCCGCCGCCCCTATACGCAGGGGCTTGGCCTTGAAAAAGCGGGCGTGAAGGTCGATAACCGCGGCCGCGTGGAAATCGACGACCATTTCCAGACGAATGTTGCGGGCATCTATGCGATCGGCGACGTCGTGCGCGGTGCGATGCTGGCGCACAAGGCCGAGGACGAAGGCGTTGTCGTCGCGGAAATCATCGCGGGCCAGTCCGGTCATATCAATTACGATGCCATCCCCAGCGTCGTTTATACCTTCCCCGAAGTCGCAACTGTCGGCAAGACGGAAGAACAGCTGAAAGAAGCGGGCATCTAATACCGCGTCGGCAAATTCCCCTTCATTGCCAATGGCCGCGCGCGCGCAATGGCGGCCATCGACGGTTTTGTGAAGATTTTGGCCGATGCGAAAACCGACCGCGTGCTGGGTTGCCACATCGTCGGCCCCGAAGCGGGCACGTTGATTGCCGAAGTTGTTCTGGCTATTGAATTCGGCGCATCCGCCGAAGACATCGCCCGCACCTGCCACGCCCACCCGACCCTGAACGAAGTGGTCAAGGAAGCGGCACTCGCGGTTGATGGCCGTCCGATTCATATTTAAGGAGCTGCTCCCATGAAAGCGCAAGCCGTCGCCAACAAGCGCATCATCCGCGCCACCCATGGGAACAAGCTTTCCGCCAAAAGCTGGCTGACCGAAGCCCCTTTGCGGATGCTGATGAACAACCTCGACCCCGATGTCGCGGAAAATCCGGATGAGCTGGTGGTTTACGGCGGTATCGGCAAGGCGGCGCGCAATTGGGAATGTTACGACCGCATCGTTGAAACGCTGACCAACCTGAACGGCGACGAAACGCTGCTGATCCAGTCAGGCAAGCCGGTCGGCGTGTTCAAGACGCATGAAAACGCGCCGCGCGTGTTGCTTGCCAATTCCAACCTTGTGCCGAACTGGGCAAACTGGGCGCATTTCCGCGAGTTGGATGCCAAGGGCCTGATGATGTACGGGCAGATGACGGCAGGCAGCTGGATTTATATCGGCACACAGGGCATCGTGCAGGGCACGTATGAAACCTTCGTCGAAATGGGCCGCCAGCATTATAACGGCAACCTGAAGGGCAAATGGATTTTGACAGGCGGCCTCGGCGGCATGGGCGGCGCGCAGCCGCTGGCCGCGACCATGGCGGGCGCGTCGCTGCTGGGCGTGGAATGCCAGCCCAGCCGCATCGAACGCCGCCTTGCGACCGGATATCTCGATAAAAAAGCCACGACGATTGACGAAGCGATTGCCATGATCGAAGCGGCACATGCGAAGGGCGAAGCGGTTTCCGTCGGGTTGCTCGGCAATGCCGCCGAAGTATTCCCTGAACTTGCGAAACGTGCCAAGACCGATAAAAAATACCGTCCCGATGCTGTTACCGACCAGACATCTGCCCACGATCCGCTGAACGGCTATCTGCCCGAAGGCTGGAGCTGGGCGGAAGCGGAAAAGAAACGCCAGAGCGCGCCGAACGAAGTGATCTCGGCGGCGAAAAAATCCATGGCGAAGCATGTGCGCGCCATGATCGAATTCCACCATATGGGCATCCCCACTTTCGACTACGGCAACAACATCCGCGCAATGGCGGAGGAAGAAGGCGTGACCGACGCTTTCGCCTTCGAAGGGTTTGTTCCAGCCTATATCCGCCCCCTGTTCTGCCGCGGTGTCGGCCCGTTCCGCTGGGCTGCGCTGTCGGGCGATCCTGAAGACATCCGCAAAACGGACGCGAAGGTGAAAGAACTGCTGCCCGATAACAAGCACCTGCATAACTGGCTCGATATGGCGCAAAAGCGCATCAAGTTCCAGGGGCTGCCCGCTCGCATCTGCTGGGTCGGCCTTGGCGATCGCGCCAAGCTGGGCTTGGCATTCAACGACATGGTGGCATCGGGCGAATTGTCCGCGCCCGTCGTCATCGGCCGCGACCATCTGGACAGCGGCTCTGTCGCCAGCCCTAACCGTGAAACGGAAGGCATGAAGGACGGGTCGGATGCGGTTTCCGACTGGCCGCTGTTGAACGCGCTTTTGAACACCGCCAGCGGCGCGACATGGGTGTCACTGCATCATGGCGGCGGTGTCGGCATGGGCTTTTCGCAGCATTCCGGCATGGTCGTTGTGGCCGATGGTACGCCGGAAGCGGCCGAGCGGCTGAAACGCGTGCTGACGAATGACCCCGCAACCGGCGTGATGCGCCATGCGGATGCGGGTTATGACGAGGCGATTGAGTGTGCGAAAGAAAAAGGCCTGAAATTACCGATGATCGATTAATTCTTTAGGGGAATTATGATGCGTAACCTTATTATCAAGCCCGGCGAAGTAACCCTCTCCATGCTGCGCACGATCGCCAAGCATCATGTGCCGATTGCTATTGACCCTGCCGCCTGGCGTCGCATCGATCTTTCCAAACGCCTTGTCGATAACGTGATCGAGGAGGGCAAGCCGGTTTATAGTATCAACACCGGCTTCGGCGCGCTTGCCAAGGTGCGCATCCCGCCGCATCAGTTCGCGAAACTGCAGCGCAACATCGTGCTGTCGCATGCA
>JADYYV010000091.1 GCA_020853455.1 Alphaproteobacteria bacterium
CATTCACCGAGCCGGGCGACGACGTCACCTTCTGGGCGTTCCGCGAAGAAGGCCGCATGGGCCATGACGGCCCGCTGCACCCCTTGCGCAAGGGCGACCTGCTGACCGTGTTCAACGACGCCGCGCGCACCGACGAGGCATGGCACGGCGAAATCGACCTCGACTTCAAATCCTGCCGCGAGCAAAACCCGCGCGCGACGCATATCACGGCGCAGCGCGTATCCGGCCACGGCACGGTGCATGGCGTGCAAAAAGACGTCAATCCCAGGGATTGGGGCGATATGTTCAGCGCGGAAAAACCCGCGCTGCTGACGCCCCGCGACAAACGACTGAATTTCTAAAAAACAAACGCGACAAAAAACCGAAAGGAACCAACAGATGGCATCCCCCAATATCACGGAAGTGAACGAAGCGAATTTCGAGGCCGAAGTGCTGAATTCGGACAAGCTGGTGCTGATCGATTTCTATGCGGACTGGTGCGGCCCCTGCAAGGCGCTGGCCCCCACGCTGGAAAAATTCGCGGAAGACAACAAGGACAAGGTGAAAGTCGTCAAGATCAACGTCGACGATAACCCGAATCTGGCGGGCGCGTTCGGCGTGCAGTCGATCCCGACCCTTGTGACCATGAAGGGCAATCAGGCGATCTTCGGCGTGATGGGCAACCAGCCCCGCAAAGTGCTTGACCAACTGCTGGAACAGTCTTTACAAATCGCCAACGCGAACAATATTACACCTGACGCGAAGAACACACCTCCGGCGAACCCGCCCGCTGCACCCAAAGGGCCCACGCCGTAATAGAACCGGAAGAGGAGAAAACCATGGGCGCTCAACAAGTTAGCGACAAAGATTTCGAAGCCGAAGTCCTGAAGGCGAATGGCCCCGTGCTGGTCGATTTCTGGGCGGAATGGTGCGGCCCCTGCCGCGCGCTCGGCCCCAGCCTCGATGCGCTGGCGTCCGAAAAAGGCCAGCAGATCAAGGTGGTGAAGGTCAATATCGACGACAACCCCAACGCGCCGTCCAAATACGGCGTCCGTTCCATCCCGACCATGCTGATCTTTAAAGACGGTCAGGTCGTGGCGCAGACGGTGGGCAGCATGGGCAAATCCGACCTGTTCAAATGGGTCGATACCAGCATCGCGTAACTGCGGTATTCGCCAATGAAAACAGCGCCCTGCCTTAAAACAGGGCGCTTTTTCATTGACGGAAACAGGCGCTGGCCGGACAATAATAGGATAGAGGGGTAAAACCGATATGCTCAGACGCGCTTTTTGTATCATGGCTCTCGGCCTGCTGCTGGCCGCACCCGCCGTGCCATCTTTTGCGGCCGATCCGCCGCCGGGCTCGCAGATCCCCCATCTGACCACCAATGATTTCCTGCGCCGCGTCGGCGGGTCGGACAAGCCCGTGCTGGTGCAGTTCGACGCCAGCTGGTGCGCGTTCTGCCGCAAGCTGCAGCCCGTGATGGACAGCTTCCGCAAGGCCAAGGAAGGCGTGGTCGAGGTTTACAAGGTGAACGCCGATGCCGACGGCGACCTGATGCGCAGCTATGAAGTGCGCACGCTGCCCACCATGATCGTATTCTATCAGGGACGCATCGTCGGCCGCAGCGACGGCGGCATGGGCGAAGCGGAAATGTTCGAATGGATGGAAGCGGTGCAGGACGACATCCGCGAGATCAAGCGCAAGACGCTGAAGGACGATTACTGACCTTCCGCCATTAAAAAAGCCCCGCAATTCCTTGCGGGGCTTTTTTTCGTTGTCCTGGTGCAGCGGTTACTGCGGCGTCTTGGCGGAAACCATGATCATCAGGATCGAATTGCCTTCCTGACGCGCGTCCATTTCCATTTTGCCTTCGCCGGCCAGTTCCTGCTTGATGCGGTTGATCAGCGCCCAGCCCAGTTCGCGGTGTTCGTTTTCGCGGCCGCGGAACTGCAGGATAAAGCGGACCTTGTCGCCTTCTTCGAAGAAACGCTTGGCGGAACGCAGCTTGACCTGGATGTAATGCTCCTCGATGCCGGGGCGCAGCTTCAGTTCCTTGGTCAGGACGATTTTCTGGTTCTTGCGGGCAGCCGCTTCTTTTTTCTGCATTTCATAGCGGTGCTTGCCGACATCGCCGATTTTGCACACGGGCGGATCGGCATTGGGGGAAATCTCGATAAGGTCAAATCCCTGATCCTGTGCTTTTTGCACGGCGTCGCGGACTGACATGACACCTTCCATCTCGCCGTCGGCGCCGATGACGCGCACTTTCTCGGCGCGGATCTGGTGGTTGGTGCGGGGGCCGTCGTCTTTCGGCGAGGGTCTGTTAAAGGTAGCGATGGGGCATTCTCCTGTTATCGTTCATACGCAAAAAAATTGTTTTCTCCACGGGATCAAACCCGCAGAAAATAAAGCAGAATCAGCCGTTATTGCGGCACGGCTGAATCTTCGGTGATTTTACGGATTGCATCGGCAAGTGCAAGGACTTCTTGCGCTTCGGACCCCAGACGGCGGATGGCGACTTTGCCTTCCTCCGCCTCCCGTTTGCCGATCACCCAGATCTGCGGGGTTTTGACGAGGATGTGCTCGCGGATCTTGTAGTTGATCTTTTCGTTCCGCAGGTCGGTTTTGACGCGGATACCGGCTTTTTCGAGCTGTTTTTGGACTTCTTTCGCATAATCATCCGCATCCGAAGTGATCGTCGCCACCACGGCCTGCACGGGGGCCAGCCAGAGGGGGAATTTCCCCGCATGGTGTTCGATCAGGATGCCGATAAAACGCTCCATCGACCCCAGAATGGCGCGGTGGAGCATGACGGGGCGGTGGCGGTGGCTGTCTTCGCCGATATATGACGCATCAAGGCGTTCGGGCAGGTTGAAATCCAGCTGCAGCGTGCCGCATTGCCAGGTGCGGCCGATGGCGTCCGTCAGGTGGAATTCCACCTTCGGGCCATAGAACGCGCCTTCGCCCGGCAGTTCCTCGAATTCCAGACCGGCGGCGCGCAGCGAATTGCGCAACCCGTCTTCGGCGCGGTCCCAGATTTCATCCGATCCGAGTCGCACATTCGGGCCGGGGCGCAGCGCCAGCTTCACGTTGATCTTGTCAAAGCCAAGGTCGCGGTAAACGCCCAGCTGCAGCTTGAAATAATCGAGCGCTTCCTGCTCCACCTGATCGGCGCGGCAGAAGATATGCGCGTCGTCCTGCGTGAACTGGCGCACGCGCATGATGCCGTGCATAGCGCCCGAAGGCTCGTTCCGGTGGCAGCAGCCGAATTCCGCCATGCGGATCGGCAGGTCGCGGTAGGATTTCAAACCCTGGTTGAAAATTTGCACATGCGCGGGGCAGTTCATCGGCTTCACGCCGAAAACCTTTTCATCGGCTTTGGCTTCGACCTTGAACATGTTGTCGCCGTACAAATCCCAGTGACCCGACGCCTTGAACAGCGAGCTGTCGAACAGCTGCGGCGTTTTCACATCCTGATAGCCCGCGCGGTGGATGCGACCGCGGATGAAGTTTTCCAGCGCGCGCCAGATGGTATAACCTTTGTCGTGCCAGAACACCGAACCGGTCGCTTCTTCCTGCATGTGGAACAGGTCCATTTCGCGGCCGATCTTGCGGTGGTCGCGCTTTTCGGCTTCTTCCAGCATGTGCAGATGGGCGTCCAGTTCTTTCTGGTCGCGCCATGCCGTGCCGTAAATACGCTGCAGCATGGCGTTCTTGGAATCGCCGCGCCAGTATGCGCCGGCCACTTTCATCAGCTTGAACGCCGTGCCGACCGCGCCGGTTGCGGGCAGATGCGGGCCGCGGCACAGGTCGTACCATTTGCCCTGTTTATAGACGCTGATCGTTTCGGTTGCGGGCAGGTCGCGGATGATTTCGGCCTTGTATTTCTCGCCGATGCCCTCGAAATGCTTGATGGCTTCGTCGCGCGGCCATTCCTCGCGCGTGAAGCTTTCGTTGCGCGCGACGATTTCCTTCATCTTTGCCTCGATCTTGGCCAGATCATCGGTCGTGAAGGGCGTGTCGCGGCCAAAATCGTAATAGAAACCGTTTTCGATCGCGGGGCCGATGGTGACCTGCGTGCCGGGGAACAGCTCCTGCACGGCCTCCGCCATCACATGCGCCGCGTCGTGGCGGATGATGTCGAGCGCGTCCGCCGATTTGCGCGTGACGATTTCCAATGCGCCGTCCGCGAACAGCGGGCGGTGCAGGTCGATCACTTCGCCGTTCAGCTTCGCGGCAAGCGCGGCTTTGGCAAGGCCTTCGCCGATGGATTTGGCCACGTCATAACCCGTCACAGGGGTCGCAAAGGTCAGCGCCTTGCCGTCGGGCAGCGTGATCTTGCGTTCTTTCTGTGATGCGTTTGTCGCGGCGGCCTGCATGTCAAAATCCATTCATAAGTGGTTCAAATCAGTATAATAATGTC
>JADYYV010000092.1 GCA_020853455.1 Alphaproteobacteria bacterium
CGCAGGTCGGAAATTTCCTTCTCCAGCTTCTTCTTGTCGTTCGCGAGCGATTCAACGCGCGCCACCACATCGGCGGGCGAGGTTTTGAGCAGGTTCGCCACCTGATACAAACGGTTTTCCTGTTCGGAGAGGTATTTCAACGCCCCCTCGCCCGTCACGCCCTCGACGCGGCGCACGCCGGATGCGAGTGCGCTTTCGCCCACGATCTTGAACAAGCCGATATCGCCCGTGCGGCGCACATGCGTGCCGCCGCAGAGTTCCATCGAATAGGTGCGTTTGGGATCGTCAATATCCGCGCCGCCCATCGCGAGCACGCGCACTTCGTCGTCGTATTTTTCGCCGAACATCGCCATCGCGCCGAGTGCGCGGGCATCATCGACCGGCATCAGGCGGGTGGTGACATCGCTGTTCATGCGGATGCGGTCGTTTACTTCACGCTCGACCGTCGCAATTTGTTCTTCGGTCAGGGCGGTCGGCTGGCTGACGTCGAAACGCAACCGGTTATCATCGACCAGCGAACCTTTTTGCGACACATGCTTGCCGATATTACGGCGCAGTGCCGCATGCAGCAGGTGGGTCGCGGAATGGTTGGCGCGGATCGCGTTGCGGCGGCGCGCGTCGATCGACAGTTCAACGGCATCGAGCGTATTCACGCTGCCCTTCACGACCTTGCCGTGATGGACGAACACGCCACCCGCTTTTTTCACGGTGTCGGTCACTTCGATTTCGCCGCCTTTTGCGGTGACGATGCGGCCACGGTCCCCGACCTGACCGCCGCTTTCGCCGTAGAACGGCGTCTGGTTGACGACGATCGACACATCATCGCCCTGTTTGGCGGATTGCACGATCTTGCCGCCCGATACCAGCGCAACAACCTGCGCTTCGGCCTTTTCAAGGTCATAGCCGAGGAATTCGGTGGTGCCCGATTTTTCCTTGATTTCAAACCAGACTTTTTCGTCGGCGGCTTCGCCCGAACCCTGCCACGACTTGCGCGCGGCTTCTTTTTGCTTGTCCATCGCGGTCGTGAAACCGGCGGTATCGACTTCGCGGCCATTTTCGCGCTTCAGAACGTCCTGCGTCAAATCGAGCGGGAAGCCGTAGGTGTCGTACAGCTTGAACGCCACATCGCCCGGCAGCTTGTCGGATTTGCCCAGCTTCGCCGTTTCCTTGCCCAGCAGGTCGAGGCCGTTGGCGAGCGTTTTCTTGAAACGCGTTTCTTCGAGTTTCAAGGTTTCCGAGATCAGCGTTTCTGCTTCCTTCAATTCCGGATAGGCATCGCCCATTTTGGCGATCAGCGTCGGCAGCAGGCGGTACATCAGGGGTTCTTCGGAACCCAGAATATGCGCGTAACGCATGCCACGGCGCATGATACGGCGCAGCACGTAACCGCGGCCTTCGTTGCCGGGCAGCACGCCGTCGGCGATCAGGAAGGCGGAAGCGCGCAAATGGTCGGCCAGCACGCGGTGTGCGGCCTTGTTCTCGCCATCGGGGTTCGTATTGGTGAGATGCGCGACCTGTTCGATGATCGAGCGCAGAAGGTCGATGCTGAAAACGTCATGCTTGCCCTGCAAAACGGTCGCCATGCGTTCCAGACCCATGCCGGTATCGATGGACGGTTTGGGCAGTTTGGTGCGCGTGCCGTCGGGCAGCGATTCAAACTGCATAAAGACGTTGTTCCAGATCTCCACGAAACGGTCGCCGTCCTGATCGGGGGAGCCGGGCGGACCGCCCGCGACTTTGTCGCCGTGGTCGAAGAAAATTTCCGAGCAAGGGCCGCAGGGGCCGGTGTCGCCCATCATCCAGAAGTTGTCCATCGTCGGGATGCGGATGATTTTATCGTCCGAAAAACCGGTGACTTTCTTCCAGATCGCCGCCGCTTCGTCGTCGTCGTGATAAACGGTGACGCACAGGCGTTTGGGGTCGAGCGCGAAATCCTTGGTCAGCAAATTCCACGCGAACGGAATGGCATCCGACTTGAAATAATCGCCGAAGGAAAAATTGCCGAGCATTTCAAAAAAAGTCAGGTGGCGCGCGGTATCGCCGACGTTTTCAAGGTCGTTATGCTTGCCGCCCGCGCGCACGCATTTCTGCGCTGTGGTGGCGCGGGTGTAGCTGCGTTTTTCCTGTCCGGTAAAGACGTTCTTGAACTGCACCATGCCGGAATTGGCGAACATCAGCGTCGGATCGTTCTGCGGCACCAGCGGCGACGAGCGCACGATTTCGTGCCCGTTCTTCTTGAAGAATTCAAGGAATGTCTTGCGGATTTCGGCGACGCTTGTCATGGTGACCTCTGGTAAAAACCGTTCAAATCAAACACATCGTTATACAATGACAGTCATTAACAAAGCAATTATCTCGGAAAATACCAATGTTTCCGAGGATTTAATCACCCTCGCCCACCGACTCGCCGATGCCAGCGGAGAGGTCATCCGCAAATATTTCCGCACCGGTTTTCATATCGAGGGCAAGCAGGACCAGAGCCCCGTGACAATCGCCGACAAGGAAGCGGAACAGGTCATTCGCGCGATTTTGGCGAAGGAACGTCCGGGTGACGGCATCCACGGCGAAGAATTCGGCAGCGACGCCGGTACGACCGGATACATGTGGGTGCTCGACCCCATCGACGGCACAAAGGCGTTTGCAACCGGCCGCCCGCTGTTCGGCACGCTGATCGGGTTGGTGCATAACGGCAAGGCCGTGCTGGGCGTGATCGACCAGCCGATATCCGGCGAGCGATGGATTGGCGCTGCCGGCCATCCGACATTGTTCAACGGCAAGCAAGCGAAAGTGCGCCCCTGCCCTGATATTTCAAACGCGAATATCGCGACCACAGGGCCGGATATGTTCGACCTTGAAGAATACCTGCGCCTCTACACGTATCTGAAGGAAGAAACATCGTTCACCATTTACGGCGGCGATTGCTATTCCTATGGCACGCTGGCATCGGGCTGGCTGGACGGCATTGTGGAAGGCCATATGAAGCTGCACGATTACGTCGCGCTGATCCCGATCGTGGAAGGCGCTGGCGGAATCATCACCGACTGGCAGGGCAAACCGCTGCCCCTCGCCCCGTCATTCGATGCGTTCGAAGTGCTGGCGACGGGCGACAAGCCGCTGCATGAACGGCTGGTAGAACTGCTGTCGGCATAAAAAAACCCGGCCTGCGCCGGGTTTTCTTTTCCGTGGTGTTATTTGTTTGTTATGCGGCGGGTGCTGCGGGAGCGGGTTTTGCTTCCGGCTTGGGCAGTCTCGCCACCAGCGCGGCGTAATTCGCTTCTTTCTTCGGCGTGCGTTTCGCGCCGAGTTCGAAGGCGGTTTTCAGCACGCCCTTGTCGACCAGCGCCTGCTGGAAAGACGGCGAGGCGAAAACGGCGGCGCGGTTTTCGCCCGATGCCATGCCGATCACTTCGTTGTCGATTTTCGCCGAGAATTTTTCAACGGCGCCCGCCGCGCGGAAACCGTTGGTAAAGAATTTCGCAACGGCGGTGAAGCCCGTGGCGGCAACGGCGACCACCGGCACGATGACGGACAGCGCCGGCGCGATGGCGAGCGATGCGACGGCGGTGAGCGCGACCGCGCCCATCGTCCACAATCCGGCGCGCGCGCCTTTTTCCCACTGGTTTTCCGCGACGGGGCCCAGCGTATCGACGGCCTGCTGTTTCAGCGCGAGCAGAGATTCGGTTTTTTCGGTGGTGGCGTCCTGCTTCAGCAGGTTTTCCAGCTGCGCGCCCGTTTCGGATGCGGCGGGATAAAGCTTGCGGTTGCGGAAGGCAAACAGCTCGTCGCGCGTGTCGTTGTAGAATTCGACGATCGCTTCTTTATACGCCGGCCAGCCGGTTTTCGTTTTGGGGAAGTTGACCGCGTCGCTTGCGACGCCGGAGACAAATTCGCGCGTTTCCTTGAAAAAATCGACCATGATTGAATACTCCCTCTGCTTGCCGTGTTTGAAACGCCCCTTTTTGTGGAATCAGGGCTTGGCGGGGAATATACCGATGACGCGGTATTATGTCAACTAAATTCCCTTACCGGGTGGCAAAGGACCCGGCGGAGGCAAAAACCGGGAAACGGCGGTTATCCTGCGCCACATAAACGGGCCAGTCGCCTTCCGCCACGCGGTCGAGGGATTCGATGTTCTGCTTGTGCTTGATGCGGTAGATCCAGAAATTGGTCATCACGCGTTCGACGAAAATCCGCGTTTCGGCGACGGGGATCGATTCAATGAACAACAGCGGGTCGCCGGTGTAGCGCGTGTTCTGGTCCCAGCGCGCAAGCTTGCCGGGGCCCGCGTTATAGGCGACCGCCAGCTTGAACAGGTTGTTCGCGACGTATTCGGTGTTCAGCAATTCCTTCAGGTATTTCTGGCCGAGGTCGATGTTGAGCGTCGGGTCCTGCAGGTTTTCGCCGTCGATATTGTCGCCGTGCTTGCGCGCGACGTGTTTCGCCGTCAGCGGCATCAGCTGCATCAGCCCGACCGCGCCCGAGGATTTGTTGGACGCCGCCCAGTCGAATTTCGATTCCTGCCGGATGAAGGCATAGACGAGCGCGCTGTCGACCGTAAATCCTTTCGCGGGAGTCCACGGCACATCGGGATAGAGCGCGGAATCGTACAGCTTGCCGTTTTTGCCGCGGAAGGCGGAGCCCATGCGCATGGCGAGCGCCGGCATGCCGTTGTCGTTCGCAACCGCGATCATCGCCTCTTGCAGCACGATGTTGTCGCCGGGGTTCATCTGGCGCAGTTCCAGTTCGGCAAGATCGCTGCGCTCGGCCCTGACCAGCGCCAGCGCGCGGCGGCCGGCGGGCAGCTGCATCAGCGCCTTCACGTGTTTTTCGGTCAGCTCGGGCGTTTTCCAGTTGAATTTCGCCTGTTCCATGCCGAGCGCCTTCATCGCGATCAGGCCATAAAACGTGCGCGGGAATTCCGCCGCGCGCTTCAGCCAGATATTCACGTTCTGCGGCTGGCGCGCGCGCAAATACGAACGCGCCGTCCAGTACGCGCCCGCGGCCGACATCCAGGCGGAAGTGCGGTTGGAGCGCGCGGTCAGTTCGAACAGTTTAGCGGCTTCGGGGTATTTGCCCAGCTGCCATGCCGCAAGGCCGCCGATCCAGCCGGCCAGCGGCACATCGGTGCCGGAGCGGCGCGCCGAGGCGCTGGCGAGTTCATAGGCCTTGTCGATCTTGCCGTTGTAGAAATAGGACGCGGCGACATCGCCCTGCAGCGCGTCGTAATCGGTCACGGGCAGCAGGTCTTTTTTCTTTTCCAGCCGCGCGAAAGAAGATGTCGGCGCTTCGCCGATGTTTTCGCCGACGGATTTGATCAGGTCGCGCTGCGCGGGCGCGTGGCTGCGGCTGCGGATATAGGGCTGCGCCAGCTGGCCGACGTCGAAATCGTGCATGCCATAGACGCCGCGACCGATGCGGGGCGACACCAGTTTCTCGCTGTCTTTTTTCGTCTTCTTTTTCTGCGCAAGGTCGTAGATGCGCTGCGCGCCCGGATGGTCGGCGAAGCGCTTCATCCAGTCGGCAAGTTCCTTGTAGGTCGTTTTGTATTCGGGGCTGGTATAGCGCTGGTACAGCACATGGCCCATCAGACGCAGGTCTTCCAGCTTTTCGATTTCGGTGTTCGCATGGGCGAAGCTGCCGACATCCTGAAAGGCGAAAATATGCGCGTAGCGCGCCGCGTCGTCGTCGGTCAGGCGGCGGCTTGATCCGCCCCCCAGGCTGCTGAACATGCGGTCGATCAAGGACGGTTCGCGGGAGAAGACGGAGGGCGACAGGCGCAATTCATCGGGATTGCCGGCGGCGGGACGGATGGCGGAGAGCGCCGCCACATCGACGCCGGTCAGGTCGTTCGCGGGCGCGGCGGCTTCCTGACCCGGCTTGCGGCTGGGGCGGATCGCGGTTGCGAAGGAGAGCTGGGATTTGGCGGGAGCGGCGGATTCAAGGCCCGGTTTGCGTTTGGGCAGCGGAATATCAACCGCAATCGCGGTCCCCGCGCAACCAAGCACGAGGGCGAAACCGATCGATCCTAAAACATATCTGCGTTTTTCAATTTCCAAAATCTTCTGCCTGGCTGTTGACCGGGAGCCCGAGATTCGTAGCCCAATTCACAAATCTTTGCAAATTTTTACATAATTAACAAAATTGAACGGCGGTTTCAGAAGGTTATCCACAGTCTGTTTTTGTAAATTATGTAAATAGCAATCAAAACATGGTTTTACCCCTGCCCGAGATTCGGACGGCCGCGACCCGAAACACACGCATTTCGATTCAGGTTTCATGCGCAGCGGATTTATCTGTCGGAACAGCTAGTTGCGACTTACGCAATTTTTTCTTGACTTTTAATGCGAATTATGAAACACTAGGGGAGAGTAAAGGAGGCAGGGATGAACAAAAAAACCAAGGAAAGAGCCAAAAAATCGGTAAAGAGTTTTCTTCAGTGCGTTGCCTTGTTCTTCATCACAATCTTCCACCACGTAACCCCGGCGAAGGCCGGGGTCCAAGCACTCTCCGTGCGTTTGGCGGTTGTGGATCGCGAGGTGTCGCCGCCAAGCATGCTGATAATGCTTGGACCCCGGCCTTCGCCGGGATAGCGCAGCTATCCTATTTTACTGATATTTAACAATATTTGTGTTATAATACCTGTATACAACCCCTTCACAGACTATGAAGAATCAAGGGGTTAGAAAGCCAAATATACACAGGTCATACACAGGCATCCGTCATGGCAGAATCATTCCTCACCGACGTACAACAGCTCAAATCAGGCCTCATCCTGTTCCGCAGGAGCGATGTACAGCACAAAAACTGGTACTGCCGTATCAAAGTACCCAGCACCAGCCGCTATAAAACCGTATCCCTCAAGACATCAAATGTCAGGGAAGCAACCGATAAGGCCTTCGATCTGGATGGTGAAATCCGTTTCAAGGTGAAGCACCAAGTCCCCGTCTTCGACAAATCCTTTGCAGAAGTCGCTCAGGAGTTCTCCGACCTCCAGAAGCGCAAGGCCGGAATTGGTGAAATCACGATGGATAGATGGGAAACGGTGGACGGACATATCCGCCTGCACCTTATCCCTTACATGAAAAACGCCCAAATCACCTCAGTTACCGAGAACCATTGGACTGAATACCCCTTCTGGCGCAAGGAGAACAACGCGCCAAGAAGGTCGCAGAAGAAGCACCCCCTTCATAAAAAGCCGAAGGAAACTAAAGACAACGAAGAAATAGAGCATAAGCCCGCGAGTAATGGCAGCGTCCGGCACGAAATGGTGACATTCCGCGCCATCCTGAACTATGCCGCTACCAAGAACTATATCAGGGAGAACCAAGTCCCGAAGGGCGATATGCCCGAGAACAAGAACCGCCGCGAGGCTTTTAACCCGCAGGAGTGGAAGAAACTCCACACTTACGCCCGCGAGGACTGGAAAGACGAGCCGACAAAGGCGCTGCATGTCTGGTACAGGAACATGGCCTATGTGTTCATGCTTATCATGGGTAACACAGGGATGAGGAACGCCGAGGCCAGGAATTTGCGCTGGCGCGACATTGATGTAAGAAAAACGAAGGACGGACGTTCATTTGTTGTCATGAACGTCAGGGGCAAAGGCAAATACAGGGAACTGATTGCCGCCAGCAATGTCGTGGAATATCTCGACCGTATCAAAGCCCTGTTCATCGAAGCACAAAAGAAAAGACTTAAACCCTCAGAACAAAAGCAAGAACTTGGCCCGAAGCCCGAAGATGCCGTATTCACGATCTTCAACGGCAAGGGCGCAATTAGCCTCTATGACGACTTAATCCGCGATTTGCTGATAAAGTCTGATCTGGTCTATGGCTCGACCAAAATCCCTCGCAGCATTTACAGCTTCCGCCATACTTACGCCACCTTCCGCCTGATGGAAGGCATCGACGTTTACTTCCTTGCCAAGCAAATGGGAAC
>JADYYV010000093.1 GCA_020853455.1 Alphaproteobacteria bacterium
AATCCATGTGACGGATATCGAGCAGCATTTGCACACGCGCTACACCGCCGATACGCTGCGCGCGCTGCAGGCGCATTTTCCGCGCACGAATTTCGTCTGGCTGATGGGCACCGACAACCTGCGGCAGTTCCATCGCTGGCAGGAATGGCAGGAAATTTTCAAGATGGTTCCCGTCTGCGTCCTCGACCGCCCGCCGCGCCACAACGCCGTGCGCGCCTGCAAGACGTCGGAAACCTTCCGCGCTCATATGATCCCGCAGGAAAAGGCTGTGACACTGAAAACCGCCGCCCTGCCCGCATGGACGCTGCTGCATATTCCGCTGAACAGCATGTCGGCGACGGCGATCCGCGCGGCGCGCAAGAAGTAACACCGCCCGAGCGTCATCCCCGCGAAAGCGGGGATCCCGTTGGCATCATACGCCCTGCCAATCCCTGAGATCCCCGCTTTCGCGGGGATGACGGATTTTAAAATGCAGCGACTCCATATCCGTTTTTCCGTCAAACTGCGTATTTTATTGCTTTATGTAAATAATTGAATTTCCCACCCATTTCGGGGAATTATTGCCCCACCCATCCATTGGGGTTATACTGGAAATAGAGGGGATATCAGCAGCCCCTTCAAAGGGAGGATTGCTCATCATCGATGGCACTTCAAACACACCAGATAAACAATCGCGGGCCTGCTGAAACGCAGCCTGCGTTTCGTTTTTTTGGTGCATTTTTTAAGATATCTGGGGGAGAAATATCATCGCCACAAAACCGAAAAAGCCGGCCGCGAAATCCGCGAAGCCCGCGCTCGTGAAATCAGCCAAGCCCGCCGCCAAAACAGCCACCGCCAAGGCAGCACCCAAGAAAGCCGCCAACGCCGAAACGCACAAGCTGCATGATATCGTCATGAAGGCGCTGGATCAGGACAAGGGCGAAAACATCGTTTCCATCAACCTTGAAGGCAAAAGCGCGATCGCCGATTACATGGTGATCGTGACCGGCACCTCGACCCGCGCCGTGGTCGGTATGGCCGAGCGTCTGCGCGAGCGCCTGGCCAAGGAAGGCGTTAAAGCACGACTTGAAGGACAGGACACAGGCGACTGGGTTATCGTGGATGCGGGCGACGTGATCGTCCATGTTTTCCGCGCCGAAGTGCGTGAATTCTATAACCTTGAAAAGCTCTGGTCGGCCGATTTTTCGACCGTCGATTACACGCTGTACCAGTCTTCCTAAGCTCCCTTTTTTTCCTCCGCCGCCCCGGCCGTAGCGCCGGGGCCGGACTGGACGTTCCATGAAAATCCGCATCATCGCCGTCGGCAAGCTGAAGGCCTCCCCTTTCCATGACCTGTGCGCGGAATATATCAAGCGCATGAACTGGACGGTGAAGCTGGTCGAGGTGGACGCGCCCAAGGCATCGACATCCGCACAGGAAGCGCCGCTGATCCTGAAACAGATACCCGAGAAGGCGATCGTCATCGCGCTCGACGAGCGCGGCGAGACGCTGAGCAGCCCCGAATTTTCCGCGAAGGTCGCGAAATGGGGACAGGCCGCGCCGGAGGTTGTTTTCCTCATCGGCGGGGCTGACGGTTTCCACGAAACTGTTAGGGAAAAGGCCAAGTATTTGCTCAGCTTCGGCAAACAAACATGGCCACATATGATGGTTCGGGTTATGCTATTGGAGCAAATCTATCGTGCCCAGCAAATCATCGCCGGGCACCCTTATCACAGGACCTAAACGGGGATGCAGGGTTTCACAAAAGCGATGGTTTTATGCAGCGCCGCTCTCGCGCTCTGCCTCGCCGCGCCTGCATATGCCAAGAATGTGAAAGCAGAGCTGGCGCAGAAGCAGCAGCAAACCGCCGCGCTCGAAAAAAAATCGAAAGAACTGAACAGCGAGCTTGGCGGATTGAAAACCAAACTGGTCGGCACCGCCGCCAACCTGCGCGCGACCGAAGATAAATTATCCGACACCGAACGACAGTTGGCGGATTTGCAGGCGCGCAAGGAAGCGACGCAGAAAATTCTCTACCGCGATCATGACGCGCTGGGCGGGCTTGTCGCCGCCGCCGGAAAATTCCAGCGCACGCCCAAGCCGCAATTGCTGCTGCTGGGCAACCCGCTGGATTCCGCGCGCGCGGCGCTGGTGATGAAGGACATGATCCCCGCATTGCAGGGCCATGCCGAAGAATTGAAAACGCAGCTGGCCGAAATGGCGCGCATTGAAACCGATATTTCCAAGCGCCAGACCGAACAGGCGCAGGCGCTGAAAAAACTGAAGGGCCAGCAGGAAGACGTCGCTTCGCTGCTGAAAGCGCGTCAGGACATCTACGAAAAAACCGAAGCATCGCGCCAGCAGCAGGAACGCGAAGTCGCAGCTCTGGCGAAAGAAGCAAAAACGCTCGAGGAGCTGGAGCGCAAGCTGGCTGAACAGGCGCGCGCGGAAGAAAGAGCCGCCCTCGCCGCCGCGAAAAAATCCGGCGCGAACGTCGCCCGCAATCGCAGCAGCGGCCCCCTGCCCTCCGGTCTTGTGCAGCCTGTTGCAGGCACGGTGCATACCGGTTTCGGCGCGACCGACGATATCGGCGCGACCAGCGAAGGCATCACATTCATGGCGCGCGCAGGCGCGATGGTCGTGACGCCGCTCGCAGGCTCCGTCAAATTCGCAGGGCCGTTCCAGAAATATAAACAGATCGTCATCATCCAGCACGCGAACGGCTATCACAGCCTGATCGCGGGCCTTGGCCGCATCGACACCGTGGTCGGCGCGAAACTGGACGCCGGCGAACCCGTCGGCACCGCCGAAAAAACTGAATCCAAAATCTATTACGAACTCCGCCGCGGCGGAGAACCCATCAACCCCCGCCAGTCAATGGTCGCCCAACGCAAACAGGACAAGAGCTAGAACATGTCTATTAAAAACGCACTGAAATCCGCAACCGCCATCGCTATCGTCATCGCATTCGCGTCCGTCGCCGTCGCGCAGGGCAAGGGAGACAGCGAGGTCGCAGGTTCTGTTTCAGAATCCTACAAGGCGCTGAACCTGTTCGGCGACGTGTTCGAACAGGCGCGCGCCAATTACGTGGAAAAAGTCGAAGACAAAAAGCTGATCGAATACGCGCTGAACGGCATGCTGTCGTCGCTGGATCCGCATTCCAACTACATGACCGCCGAAGAAAGCAAGGCGATGGAAGTGCAGAACCGCGGCGAATTCGGCGGACTTGGCATCGAAGTCACGATGGAAAACAGCGTCGTCAAAGTCGTATCCCCCATCGACGACACTCCCGCCGCGCGCGCGGGCATCCAGTCGGGCGACCTGATCGTGGAACTGGACGGCAAACAGGTCATGGGCATGACGCTCAATGAAGCCATCGAAAAAATGCGCGGCAAGGTCGGCACCGAAATCGTGCTGACGGTCGTGCGCGAAGGCGCGAAAGAGCCGCTGAAATTCCGCCTGGTGCGCGACAACATCCAGATCAAATCCGTGCGCAGCCGCGTGATCGACGGCAAGGCCGGTTATATCCGCATCACCCAGTTCAACGCGCAGACCTTTGAAGGCCTGAAAAAAGCCATCGCCGACGCGCAGAAAGAAGCCGGCGACAAGCTGATGGGCTTCATCCTCGACCTGCGCAACAACCCGGGCGGCCTGCTCGATCAGGCGATCAAGGTGTCGGATGTGTTCATCGACAAAGGCGAAATCGTTTCCACCCGCGGCCGCAACCCCGAAGACACCCGCCGCGACAACGCGACGCCGGGCGACCTGACCAATGGTTTGCCGCTGGTCGTCATCATCAACGGCGGCTCGGCATCGGCTTCCGAAATCGTGGCGGGCGCATTGCAGGATCACAAACGCGCGATCCTGATGGGCACGCAAAGCTTCGGCAAGGGATCGGTGCAGACGCTGTTCCCGGCACCCGGCGGCGGCGCGATCAAGCTGACGAC
>JADYYV010000094.1 GCA_020853455.1 Alphaproteobacteria bacterium
ACATGGCTGGGGGCATTTATCCTGCTGGGCAGCATGGCTGCGGTGATCGGTTACATACTGATGAATTGGGGCAGATAGCGTTTGGCGGATGTAACCAACTAGTGATTGATTATCCTTGGAAATTTGCACTTTATTGACATAATTAAAGTGCGCCCCTATACTTTTGAAACCTCGACATCTGCGAAGATTTTTTGAAAAAAGGACGGCCATGTCTCAGCAGGATTCATTTCGTTCGCTCGTCAACCGCGCTTTCCAGGTGAAGCCGCTGGTGGCTGATCGCAATGGCGTGAATTTTTTCGTCGAGCCGGTCGACCTGAACGACAGCTACCTGTTCCGCGAACACGAAGCGGCGGGCGAGGCGAAGAACCTGACGCCCATCAAGACCATCGACATCGAAATCCCGACCAATCTGCGCGAATTGCCGCGTCCGCGTATTTCCGATGTGCTGCCGCAGATCCCGCCTGAATTGCTGGCGGAGGCGACAGCGTTCAAGCTGAAGCTTCCGGATTCCACCTTGTCGGGCGAGGATATTTCCGTCCCGGCGCAGCTGACGCTGTTCAAGGGGCCGCTGCCGGAAAACGTGAAGAACCAGCCCGTGATTTTGCGCGGCAAGCGCTTCGATGCGCCGATCCCCGCGCCGCCTGGGGCGGAGCCGGAATTCGACGCATCGGGCGCTGGACACCTGACAAAGCCGTTGCCCGCGCCGCGCACAGCTGTTTTCAGGCAAAAGCCGCCCCCCAAGGTCAATTGACTCCCCTGCGACATGTGATAGCGTAACGCCTTCAAACAATCCCGCGAGGACAGCATGGCCAGCCCGCCCAAGACGCAAGTCGAAGACGAACAGGAAGTCAAAATCGTGCTGTCCAAGGGCGACCTTGAAAAAGTGTTCAACGCGCTGGTGAAGGAACACGCGCCCAGGCATGTGGAACACAAATACCTGCCGCGCCATTATTACGACACGCCGAACCTCGACCTCGACCAGAACGGCCTTTCCGTGCGGGTACAGTACAAGATGGGCAAGGGCGGAACGGTCGGCGGCAACGAACAGACCGTCAAGATCGATATCAGCCAGGGCGCGGCGCTGGCGGGCGGCGCCCTGTTCCGCCGCGAGATCAAGAACCCCATGAAGGATCACGCGCCCGACCTGTCCATCGTGACCGACAAGGACGCCAAGGCCGCGCTGAAGCCGTTTTTGGGCAAGCCGCTGAAGCATATCTTCACCGCCGCCATCGAACGCCGCTATTTCGAGATTGAATCCGGCAAGGGCCGCAACAAAAGCACGGTCGAAGTCGCCTTTGATGTGGGGGAAATCATCCTGCCGCATAACGACAGCCACACGCCGTTTTACGAGATCGAGATCGAGCGCAAATCCGGCACTGCCGCCGGCATAGACGCCCTGCGCGACAAGATCCTCGCGCTTGCTCCCTCGGCCAAGGTGCAGCCTGCGCCGAAGTCGAAGCAGGGCACGGATCTGTACCGCAAATCGCCGAAGTCGCCTTAAGCTTCAGAATTCTCAGAAAACCCATTGTTAATGCGGTGCAAAATGCCCCATACTTGGGGTGCAACTATTTGCAGTCTGATTCTATCATTGAAGAGGGAATACGGATGACGGCACCAAAAATCGACGTTTCGGGAATGAAATCCTGGGTTATCCAATGCTCCGCGGATAATTTCGAACACGCAGCTTACCTCTCGGCCGTCTTTTCCGAGGTTATTTCCGTCAATGACAAGGCGCACCGCCTTCAGATTGCCAGCCTCACCGAGATGCTGAAGGGCCAGTTTGAAAAGCTGGGCGCGGCAGTCTCCAAATCGCAACCCTGCGCGGTCTGATCCGCCCCACCTGAATATCGATGGCCAAAAAGAAAAAATCCGCCAAATCCTCCGAAGTCGAGCAGGAGCTGAAGCTCCAATTGTCGCACCGCGACCTTGAAAAGGTCTTCGCCGTGCTGCGCAAGAAAGCCGTCGGCAAAAAGGTCGAGCATAAATACCTACCGCGCGCCTATTTCGATACCCGCGATCTGCTGCTTTATCGCAATTCCGTTTCCGTGCGCGTCCAGTACAAGCCCGGCAAGGAAGGCAAGATCGGCGGCTATGAACAGACCGTCAAATTCGACCTGCCGCCCGAAAAGGGCGTCGTCGCCGGCGCCTTTTTCCGGAAAGAATGCAAGGATATGGTCTCAAGCCATATCCCGCTGCTGGCCAAAATATCGGATGCCGAGGGCAGGGCGGTTGCGAAACGCTTCCGCGCCAAGCGCCTGTTCCATATCTTCACCGCCGCCATCGAACGCCGGTCCTTCAACCTGAAGGTCGGGCGCGGCAAGAAGGCGGGCGTGGTCGAGGTTGCCTTTGATGTGGGCGAAATCTTCCTCGATGCGCAGGGCCGCCGTCAGGCGTTTTCCGAGATCGAGATCGAAATGGTGAAGGGGCATCCCGATGCCATCCACACAGCCGAGCTGATGGTGCGTGGCCTTGCCCGCTCCGCCGCGCTGCAGCCGCTGTCAAAGGCGCAACAGGGCAGCCGCCTGTATCGCGCCGCGACCCGCCGCAGCAAAACGCACCGTTGATCAATCACTTCAAGCGCCAAGTTTATTTTTTACGCGAACGCGTCGCGGGCGGCATCGTGTGTCATGTTTTACATGAAACATTTAATGTAAGCCATTCATAAGTATGATCTTATCTGTATTTTTTGACTGCAAATCCCTCATGTATTGGATGAAGTGGTCACATATGCGATGCCGCATGATTTATCGGCGAGGGGCTTGTTTTTTCCCGTGAAAAACGTGAAATAGAAGGCAACGCATTGACCGGAGTTTCCCCGTGAAGAATTATCTGTTTGCCATTTTGCTCGCAGCGACCTGCGCGACGGCTCCCCTGATGGCGCTGGCTCAACAGCCCGCAGCCGGCACGGCCACCGCGACACCGGCTGTTGTGGCGCCGGTTTCCAAGGACGACGAATATCTGGCGCTGGTCGCCAAGGTCAATACCGATAACGCCAGCAACGCCGCAATCGACTGGACGCAGCTGCGCAACCTTTATGTACAGACCTCGTTTTATGATCCCTATGGCGGCGCACAGGCAATATGGTATTCCCTGCAACGCGCCGGTATGCAGGTCGTTGCTAACCCGAGCGATGAAAACGTGAAGGCCTATCGCGACCTGCTGAACAAGCATTTCGCCCATTACCGTTCCCACCTGCAGGCGATCGACCTGTGGAACAAGACCAAGACCAGCGTGATCAACAAGATCCTGCATGAAAACGCGTTCCGCGACATTCTGCGCTCTATCCGCCTGACCGGCGACGGCAAAACGCCCGAAACGGCGTTCAAGGTGATCGATCCTGCCGAGGAGCATATGATCCTCAAGACCTTCCATTACCGCCTGGTCGGGCAGGAATTCCGCCAGAACAATGGCCAGTTCTGGGACGTTCTGAAATACATCAACCCGCAGACCGCGTCGCCCGACGGCAAAGATGTGCCGCAGGAGATGTTTTTCAACGTGAACGTCATCCTGGCCGCGCCCAATCGCGGCTGATTTATCCAGAATTTCCAGAAACATGCGGCGCTGCGTCAAAAAACACCGTTTTTTGCTTTGATTTGTGCCGGAACTGCGATATATAAACGGTCAAGTTAACCTCCCAAAATTTAGAATCTCTCAAATCCGGTCTTCGGAAACGAGGGGTCGCAGGGGGAAAACGGGAACGAAGGAGCGTGGCTCAATTGGTAGAGCATCGGTCTCCAAAACCGAGGGTTGGGGGTTCGAGTCCCTCCGCTCCTGCCATTCCCCCAAACGGGGGCGTGGCTGGCACTAAAAGAAAAAGGTAAGGCACGAGATGTCGAAGAATATCGCCCAGTTCGCCCGCGAGGTCCGTCAGGAAACGCTGAAGGTGAGCTGGCCGTCGCGCAAGGAAACCGTGACCACGACGATCGTCGTGTTCATCATGGTGTTCATTATGTCGATGATCCTCTTGTTTTCCGACTGGGTGATCTCCAGCGCGATCAAGTTCATCCTGACACTCGGCACAAAATTTTAAGAGTTTAGAAAATCATGGCACAGCGCTGGTACGTCCTTCATGTTTACTCCGGCTTCGAGAAAAAAGTCGCGTCCTCCATCCTCGAAACCGCCAAAAAGCGCGGCCTCGACCAGTACATCGCCGAAGTGATGGTGCCGACCGAAGAAGTCGTCGAAGTCCGCCGCGGCCAGAAGGTCAACGCGGAACGCAAATTCTTCCCGGGCTATGTGCTCGTGAAAATGGACATGAACGACGACGCATGGCACCTCGTCAAGAACACCCCGAAAGTCACCGGCTTCCTGGGCGCCGCAGGCACCAAGCCGCAGCCTATCTCGGAAACCGAAGCGCAGCGCCTGCTGAAGCAGATGGTCGATGGCGCGGAACGCCCCCGTCCGTCCGTCATGTACGAAATCGGCGAGCAGGTCAAAGTCTGCGACGGTCCGTTCAACTCCTTCAACGGCGTCGTCGAGGAAATCGACGAACAGAAAAGCCGCCTCAAGGTCCTCGTGTCGATCTTCGGCCGCTCCACGCCGGTCGAGCTGGATTTCAGCCAGGTCGAAAAGACCTGATACCGGATTTATCCTCCATGCACAGAGGCTGTCCTTAAATGGAATGGCTGATGGATCCAACCGCCTGGGCGGGCCTTGTCACGCTGGTCGTGCTCGAGCTTGTGCTGGGCATCGACAACCTCGTCTTTATCGCCATCCTCGTCGACAAGCTGCCGCAGAAGCAGCGCGACCGCGCGCGCAAGCTCGGCCTGTTCCTCGCCCTTGCCATGCGCGTCGTGCTGCTGGCCGCCATTTCCTGGCTTGCCTCGCTGACCTCGCCCTGGCTGACCTTCGCCGACAAGACGTTTTCCGCCCGTGACTGCATCCTGATCGGCGGCGGCTTGTTCCTGCTGTATAAGGCGACCACCGAAGTCCACGGGCGCATCGAAGGCCACGGCCACCGCAAGGGCCCCGCGCTGAAGGCGCAGTTCTGGATGGTGGTCATCCAGATCGTCATCCTCGACGCCGTATTCTCGCTCGATGCCGTCATCATGGCGATCGGCATGACCGAACATCTGATGGTCATGATTATCGCCGTCACGATTGCGATCGGCATCATGGTGTCGGTCAGCAAGGCGCTGACGACCTTCGTCAACAAGCACCCGACGGTCGTGATGCTCTGCCTTGGCTTCCTGCTGATGGTGGGTTTCAGCCTCGTGCTGGACGGGTTCGGCTATCACCTGCCCAAGGGCTACCTTTACGCCGCGATCAGTTTCTCCATCATCGTCGAAAGCTTCAACCAGTTCGCGCAGGCGAAGCTGAAAAAACGCGTCAAGACGACTGATGTGCGCGAACGCACGGCCGACGCCATCCTGAAACTGATGGGCGCAAAACCGCTGGAGACGGTCGAGGAAATGCGCGAGGCGAATGCCGTGCTGGCCGAAGCCGCGCAGACGGGCGTGCTGTCGGCCTCCGAAAAACAGATGCTGCGCGGGGTTTTGAACCTGAATGCGCGCCCCGTCCATACCGTCATGACCCCGCGCCGCGATATCGTGGCGGTCGATATGTCGCGCGGCGACAAGGAATTGCTGGAATCCGTGCGCAAGGCGGAACGGTCGCGCCTGCTGGCGATTGACGGCGATCTTGATAACGTCGTGGGCATCCTGCGCAAGGATGAATTCCTCGCCAAATGGCTGGGCGGCGACCGCCAGACGATGGATAGACTGCTCGAAGAACCGCTGTTCGTGCGCGAAGACACGACCGTTATGGCGCTGCTGGAATTCCTGAAAAAATATCCGGCGGGTATCGCCGTTGTGACAGATAGCGACGATGTCGTGGCGGGCGTTGTCACGCATCTGGATCTGCTGGAGGCGATTGCCGGCGAATTCCCGAGCCAGCACGAGCCCTATGCGCCCCTGTCGATCCATGAAAACGCCGAAGGCGGGCTGACCATCGACGGCATGGCGTCCGTCTATGATGTGGCGCATAAACTGGGGGTTGATTACACGCCCGACGGGCATTTCGCCACCATTGCGGGGCTGGTGCTGCACAGCCTTGGCCGCATGCCCGCGGTCGGCGACCAGCTGGACTGGCAGGGCTGGCGCATCAAGGTCAAGCAGATGGACGGCCGCCGCATCGCCAAGCTCAAGGTTCATAAAATCGTCGAAGAATAAAGCCTAGTCGTTTTTGCGGCCCAGCTTTTTGCAGGCCTGCTTCAGCAGTTTTCCGCTGATCTGGTTTTTGGGCGCATCGCGCAGGATTTTTTCCGTCACATGCGCGGCGAACGATCCCCTGGGCGCGGCATTATATACTTTCGCGACGTTTTCCAGCCATTCCCGCTGCGACAGTTTTTCAAGGCGCATCGTGCCCTGCGGCATCGGCAGGTTGCGGGGTGCGCGGTGGGAAATTTTGTCGAACACGCCGCGCAGGCGCTCCGCCATATCATGTCCGCTGTCGGGCGCTTTCGGCACCGGGTTCATCCATGCCAGCCGGCTTGCCAGTTCCTCGATTTCGCCTTGTTTGGGGGCGTATCGCTGCGCCGCCGTTTCGGCCGCCGACTGCACGTCCCGGGGCGACAATATCGCTGCGCCGGCATTTTTCAGCGCGGCATCCAGCGCGGGCGAAGTGGTATGGATGCCGGGCGCGCGCAAGGCGCGGGTGAGCGACACCGCCTTAGCCTGTTCCTGCGTCATCACCCGCTGCGACAAATTGCGCAGCACGGCGAAGACGTCCGCCGCCATTTCCGCCTCCGCCCGTTCATGGGGCAGGGCGTCGTGCTGCGACGGCTTGCCCTGGCGCGACAGGCCGCGCCAGTTCGCGGTAAACCCGTTGCGCGTGACGGCGTGGCCCAGTTCATGGGCGAAGGCATAGGCCGCTTCCTGCGCCACGGTCGATGTCGCGCCCAGATATTTCGATTTCGGCTGCGACGATGACGCGACAAGGATGTTGCCGGTCGCGTAATCGACCTCCGCCACCCCGTTTTTCATCAGGAATTTTTCAACGGCGTGAAATATGGCGGTTTCCGGTTTTTCCGTTTCGCCCAACGACCGGATGAAAGCGGGCGAGGCCTTGCGCAGCCAGTCGCGCAATTGCCGCGCGGCTTCCGGCGATGACAGGTCGATAAAAGTGACCTGTGCCGTTTCCTGCGGGTAATCGCGCCGCGCGGCCAAAACGGCGGCGGCATAATCGAAAACGGGGGATGGGGGCGTCGGGTCAGTCATGGCATCCGGTTTTGAAAATATTTTACATAGATATTACAAAGGGATAGGAATGTCAACGACCAGCTATCGCGAGGCGCCGGACAATTAATAAATTATTCAATAAAATCAGGTATATATAGTTCATCTATTAAAACTGCAGCGACAGGTTATACGTGACGCAACAGGGACAGCCAGCAGGGGCTTTGTCAGCCGCCTTTGATCGCGCCAGCGCGCCGCTGGCCGATGCGCCTGTGCAGATCGATCAGAAAGAACTGGATACGCAAATCCTGCTCGCCACGCGCAACCGCGACCACGGCAGGATGAAGGAACTGATCGCACAGGGCGCAAGCGTGAATGCGATCGATGTGGTCGGGGACACGCCGCTGATCGACGCCGTGCGCAACAAGGATTACGAAGCCGTCGAAATCCTGCTGGCGGCCAAGGCCAATCCCAACCGCCCGAACAACATGCTGCTCCACCCGCTGATCCTGGCGGTGACCGACCATGACGCGAAAATGGCGGGCATCCTGCTGGACGGCGGCGCCGACCCGAACCTGCGCAGCGATGTCGATGTCACGCCGCTGATGGTCGCGGCTGAATCCGGCGATATGGCGATCGCGACGCTGCTGCTCGACAAAAAAGCCGATACAAATCTTGTGGACGAAAGCGGCAATACCGCCGTGCTGCTGGCCGCGATGAGCGGGCGCGACGACATGGTGCGGCTGCTGAAACAGCGCGGCGCGAATATTGACCTGCACAACAAGGATTCCCTGACGCCCGTCATGCATACGATCCTGAAGGACGATCCTGCGATGTTCGATACGCTGGTTGAACTGGGCGCCGACCTGACGCAGCCGCGCGGATCGCGCCCGCCGCCGTATATGCAGGCCGCGCGCACCGGCAATGCCCATGCGCTTGGATACATGATCAAGTCGGGTATTGTCATGGACTACAAGACCGGCGACGGCACGGACGCGCTGATGCTGGCGGCGCGTTCCGGTTCGGTCATTGCCGGCAAGCTGCTGATTGACGCAGGCTTCGATCTTCACCGCAAAAACGACCGCGGCAAGGATGCGCGCGCCGAAGCGCTGGAGGAAGGCCACACAGCCTTCGTCAACCTGATCGACGTCGAGCGCGCCAAACAGCTGGAAAGCGCGCTGCGCACCGGATTGAAGGGCACGGGCAAGGCAGCGCCCCGCACAGCGTCGTTCCGCAAGAAAGGCCCCCCTCATGAACGGTGAACGCGCGCCAGCCGATATGGCCGAACTGGCAAGGCCGCGCAGCCCGGATCTGCGCGGCGCATTCAACGACGCATCCCGCCGGCCGCCCGCCGAACGCCCGAGCGTCTATACTGTAAACGATCTGATCGAGGCGGTGAGGGAAGGCAACACGCGCCGCATCAGGCTCGTCGTGCAGAACGGCGTGGACGTCAACAGCAAGGACAGCGCTGGCGAAAGCGCGTTGATCGTGGCGGCGCGCGAGGGAAAGACAGAGGTCGTCCGGACGCTGCTGGACAATCATGCCGATCCCGAAATACGTGACAAAACGGGCCGCAAGCCGGTCATCCATGCCATCCAGCAGGGCCATCTTGAAACGCTGGAGGCGCTGCTGGAAATGGGGGCCAGCCCGAACGCGGAAAAACCCGCAGACCTGCGCCCGCTGGAAAGCTGCATGCAGTGGATGGATACACACTCGAACGGCAAGGAAATTTTTGACACGCTGCTGAAGCGCGGCGCGGATGTCCATCAGGTCGCCGATGACAATACGACGCTGGTGATGATGGCAGCGGCGCTCGACGCGGATTATGCGCTGAAGGCGCTGTTGAAAAACAAAGCAGCCATTGGCGGTGTCACCACGAATGGCCATACAGTGCTGACGGTCGCCGCCCGCAACAATTCCGGCAAGGCGGTGAAGCTGCTGCTGGAGGCGGGAGCCGACGTGACCCATGTCACGCCCGAAGGCCGCACGGCCAGCCAGGAAGCCGCCAATGCAGGCTTTACCGAACTTGCGAAAGTGCTCGGGGCGGCCGAGAAGAAATATGTCGAAAACATGATGAAAAGCGGCACCGGCCACAAAACGCCAGCGCCGAAAACCGCCACATTCAAAAAACGCGGCGACGGGCATAAACCGAAATAACGATTATATCTTCATCTATATCTTCATCGGCTTCAGCGGCTCGACAATGCGCGCGAAGGCCGATTTTTTCTCGGGCCGCGTCAGGCTGACGGTCGCCTGCGCTTTCTTGCCGCCGATATCGCGATCGCCGGCTTTTTCCATCAGCGCTTTCTTGGCGTCTTTCCAGTGATCGGTATTTACGTCCACTTTATGCTCCAGCCCGCCCAGCTTGATCGTGCCGGTTTCCAGCACGTTGTTGAGGATGCGCGCGGCGATATAGAATTCCTGCGATTTCGCGGGCGAAGACATGGCGATTTCCTGCAGGCTCAGCAGCTTCGCCTCGATCACCTCGGGCAGCACCGCGCCATATTCATCGGTCGTGTAGCCGTGCTTGCCCTGCATTTTCGAAAATTTGCTCTCTGCCCTGCCGCCAGCGCCGAAAGTGTCGGCATGGCGCTCGGCGACTTTGGCGATCTCTTTCGGGGTCAGCGAAATGAAATCGATGTTTTTCGGGTTGATCGCAATCGCATCCAGCGACATGGCGGTCATGTGGTCGAAATCCATCGTCATCAGCATTTCCTGCCCGCGCTTGTCGGCCAGCGCCAGCAGGTCGCTTTTCTTGAAAACGCCGTCTTTCAGCCCGCGGATCATGGCGAAACTGTCGGCGGCGTTTTCCTTGTATTGTCCCGTGCCGCCGCCGATGCCTTGCGCATCCTTGACCACAAAATGGCCGAGTTCGTGCTGGAAGCAGAAATACGCGCTCTTGAAATCGTCGCCGGGGAATGATTGCTTTTCCCCTTCGCGCCGGACGGGGATCAGCATCAGGTCATGGCCGTTCATTTCCGTCGCCAGCGCCGTGGAGCTTTCCGCGTTTTTAAGGATGTGATTGTACTGCGCGTTGGTCAGCTTCGCTTTCTTGGCGAATTCCTCCAGTTTCTCGGCGAAGTCGGGGGCGGAGGTGTCGATGAAGGTGAGGTTTGCGGTCTGCTTGGGGTAATCGCGGCGCGCATCGGCGACGGCCTGTTCGAAATCGAACTCCTTCGGCGCCTCCTGCTTCAGAAACTGGCTAACCTGCTGATCCGGCATCAAACTTCCATGTTGCGGTTTCATAACATTATAGCCGGAACATGCTAAAAACAGCTTAAATGCCGCTAAGTATATGATTTTAATTGATGATATCATCGTTTGACATAAAGGTCTTTCCGTCCTAATGTCCGCCTACACATTTTCAGTACGGAGATTTTTATGTTCAAGCCCAAGAAGGCCAGCGGCCTCTCGCATGTTTTTTCCTCGGCCATGATGAGCGCGGGATTGATGCTTTCGGCGCAGCCGTCACGCGCGCAGGATGCAGCGCCCAGCCCGCCGCCGGAACCCGTGCCCGCCGCGCAACCGGACTGGAACAGCAATGCGCTGCCGCGTACGCAGGTGCAAACCACGGGCGGGCTCAACGACCGCATCGACGATTATTTCGCGCACAAGCCGACGGTGTATGTGACGCGCGAAAACTTCTGGATTTCGACCCCGACGCGTTACGACGTGAAGCTGCTGCCGCTGGAACAGACCGGCGTGCTGAGCGTGACGCGTGAATATCTTGAAATGAAGCCCCTGAAAAAAGAATGGTATGGCCGCGCCAGCGGCATCGAATACGGCGTGCAGTTCAACATCGGCGCCAGCAGCACGGCAACCACGCAAGTGTCGTCCGACTGGACGTATCGCGGCGGCTTTAACCTCGGCTATTTCGAAAACCCGGTCGAGCGCGTGAACGGCCGCTATGTGCGCGACAACGAAGGCAATGCCCGCGCGGGCGCTTTCGTGGAAGGCGTTAAAAACGTGCATATCGGCAGCCTGCCGGCATCGCTGATCGTCGGCACATCGGTCGGCCGCGTATCGGGCCCGCAAATCGGGCGCGGCAGCGATGCGCGCGTCTATACCGAAGTCAACTTCCCCAGCCTGTTCAACGGCCAGGCCGCGCGCAACAGCGCGAATGAATACGGCCTTGGCAACTTCTCGGGCGTCGTGCGCACCTTTGCGGGCACGCAGAATTACGGCGTCGAAGCCGGCTTTTACTACAACGACCTGAAAAGCGACGGCAACGGCATCAACCTCAGCATCGGCCCCGAAGTCCGCTACGACCGCGAAAACGGCACGACTTTCCGCCTGCGTCTGAAAGTATCGCCGGGTAAGTTCTGGTAGAATTACGCGCGAACAAGTTCGGGCCGCGCCGCAAGGTCGCTTGGCTGTTTGATATCCCATGCAAGGCCGATGCGTTCGAACACGCGCAGCACCCACCAGCCTGGATCGGCCTCGCCATCGTATAGCCCGATGCGTGCCGAACCGGGGAAGGCGTGGTGGTTGTTATGCCAGCTTTCGCCGAAGGTGATCAGGCCTGCGAACTTCACGTTATATCCCTGCACGCCCGCTGTGGTGACGCACCAGCTTTGATGGCCTTCGCGATGCGCGTAATGTCCGATCAGCCAATGCCCCGTCATGCAGGCCGCAACGCGCGCGCAGACACCCCAGAACACATAGGGCCAGCCGCCCAGCATATAAAACAGGATCGCCCAGGGCAGGTTCTGCCATTTCGCCCAGCGGTCGATAAATGCATAGAATTGATCGTCCTGCAGATGCCGCTCGTAAACGAAAACCGGCGGGGCGGCGAGGCGGATGTCGCAGGCCAGCTGCCAGAAACCGTCGTGCCAGAAATCTTTGCGGTGTGCGAAATAATCATGACACTTTGATTGCCGCTGCGCCCAGTCGCGCATGTCATGCGTATAGACCATCGTACGCGGGCCGCCGAGCCCCACCAGCGTGCCCAGATAAACCATCGCCTGTTCCAGCAATTTCGGGCAGTTGTAGCTGTTGTGGATCAGTCGCCGGTGCATGCCAAGGGAATGGCCGAAGCACAAGACACCCGCCGTGGTGACAAGGAACAGGGCGACAGCACCCCATGATGCGCAGAAAAAACCGGCGACCGTGCCCGCATACATGATGCCCAGAAAGGCGGTTTTGGACGGCGACCAGATCACATTGCCCGCAACCGCATCGCCGGAGCCCTGCAGGAAACGGGGCTCGTCGCGCGTTTTTCCGTCAAGGGAGTGGCCGACCATGTGCTTGCCTGTATATGATTAGCTATATAGCTAAATATATCACGTACCGGTGGCCTGAGTCAAACAGCGTATAAAAGCGGTTATTTCGCCTGCAAAACAGCGAGATCGGCCAGCACTTCCTCGCTATGCGACGCCGGATCGACGTCGTCATAGGTTTTGCGGATGATGCCCTGCGGGTCGATGATGAAAGTGTGGCGCGCGGAAACGGTCGTAAGGCCGAGATCCATGATCGAGCCGTAAACTTCGCTCACCTTTTTGTCGGTATCGGCCAGCAGCATGAAATTCAGGCCTTCCTTGGCGCAGAATTCCTTGTGGCTGTCGGGGCTGTCGGTGCTGACGCCCAGAATGACGGCGTTCTTTTCCGTGTATTTTGCCTCGTCTTCCTGAAAGTTATGCGCCTCCAGCGAGCAGCCTTGCGTGAAATCCTTGGGGTAGAAATACAGCACGATCCATTTTTTCTTGAAATGCGCGAAGCTGATGTCATCGCCATGCTGGTTCTTGAGGCTGAAGGCGGGGGCGGCTGCGCCGGCCTTCGGCATGTCGGCGGCCATCGCGTTCAGGGAAAACAGCGCGCAAAGGGCAAGCGCGGCGAAAGCGGAAATCTTTTTCATGTGCATTACGGGCGCAACGCGCCGCCTTTGTATTTCTTGGTTGCAGGGGGCAGGGTGGGGCCTTTGGGCGGCGGGCCGTCTTTGGCCGCCACAATATCGGCGATACGGTCGGGCGCGGTGTCGCCCAGCCATTCGCCCAGCGCCTCGCGCAGCGCATCATAGCCGTAGGCCGGCGATTCCTCGTGTTTCTTTGAAAAACCGCCGCCGATATCCCAGTCTTCGGACAGTTTGTCGAAACGCGTCACGCTGATATCGTCATCTGCCATATAAGATACGGGCTCGATCACGATCTTGATCATCGGGTGGATATCGGTTGCGGAGGATACTTCCTTGCCCCAGTCCTTGTCGTAGCGGACGGTGATGGTCAGCGTGGGGCCGTCATGCATGTGTTCGTCCAGCGCATCGACGGCTTCGTCGATATTGCCGTCGGAAAACGCGACCTTTACATGGAATTTCCTGCCGTCTTTTACGGGCAGCGCCTCCAGCACCGATAAAATCGGGTGGAGGTGGCCTTCGTATCTTTCACGCATGCCGTCTTTCACTTCGCTGCATTTTTGCAGCAGTTCGGCGCGCAGCGCGTCTTTCTGGTCCTTCAGCGCCGCCTGTTCATCGGCGCGCGCCTGGTTTTCCTCCACCTTTTTCGACGCGGCGTCGAGGAAATCCCTGAATACATCCTTGGGCGGCTTGTTGTCTTCGGGCAAAGGCGTTTCAGCCATGAAAACTCCGGTGATTGTCAGCAGCGTGGTTGATAAGCTAGCCTATTGTTATTCGCGAGCGATGTAAACCATGCATGAAGGGGCAGGGCGCATGAAGGGCATTGGCGGCAAGATCGTGGCATGTCTGTTCGTGGCCGTGTTTTCGGTCGCTGCCGCATGGCTGACCTATGGCCTTGTGAAGATGCTGGTGAATGTCGATCGCGCGCAGGGCTGGCAGCAGGTCGAAGGCAAGCGGGTGTCGCATGAAATCGTCACCAGCGAAGGCATGGGCGATCATCCGGATACGCAGCGATTAACGGCGCTTTACCGATATAAGGTTGCGGGAAAAGAATATGACGGCGCGCGGGTGGAGTTTTCACCGCTGGGCGGCGACAATTTCAGCGGCGACCGCCGGTTGCGGCAGGTAAAGCTGATGCAGGCGGAGCCGCTGGTTGTCTATGTCGATCCGCAAGATCCGCTGAGCAGCGTGATCGACCGGTCGCTGCCGGCGGAGGCGGCATTGTTCATAACCTTCTTCCTCGTATTTCCCTGCGGCTTTGCGACGCTGATCCTGTTCAGCTTCGCGATGTACCCGATCAAGCCATTGCGGGCCTATTCCGGGCCGGTGACCTGCATCTGGCTGGGGACGCCTGCCTGCTATCTTCTGATCCGTCACCTGCATGATTACGGCCCGATCGGGGCGGTGCTGCTGATGCTGATTGCGAGCTTGAGCATCTTCGGGGTTTATTTTATAGCAAGGCGGTTGTCGGGGGCTGCGAAACCGGCGCTCTGATCGGTATTCGCTTTATCTGAATATGAATATAGATTAAAACCATAATATTCCGCTGCGCGGGGGTGTTATCCACAGCGAATTTCCTTGCATTCCAGTGTAATACGGCTATATTCTGCCGCGTCTGGCGATTCTTTATTGGAATCTGCCCGACGGAATTGTGGGAGGCTTGCCGGTCAAGACCAACCGGAGCCGCACCACAACCCTTTGACCTTAAAGGAGAATATAAATGGCAAAGAAAGTACAAGGCTATATCAAGCTGGTCGTTCCGGCTGGTAAAGCAAACCCCTCGCCGCCCATCGGCCCCGCTCTCGGCCAGGCTGGCGTGAACATCATGGAATTCTGCAAAGGCTTCAACGCGCAAACCCAGGGCATGGAACCTGGCATGCCGATCCCTTGCGTGATCACCGTTTACGTGGACCGTTCGTTCACGTTCGTCATGAAAACCCCTCCCGCAAGCTACTACCTGATGAAAGCTGCCAAGCTGGAAAAAGGTTCGGGCGCAACGGGCAAGGAAGCCAATGTCGGCAAAGTCACGATGACGCAAGTCCGCGAAATCGCGACCGCCAAACTGAAAGACATGAACGCCGCTAACGTCGACACCGCCGCGAAATCGATCGCCGGTACCGCACGTTCGATGGGCATTCAAGTGGTGGAGGGCTAATCATCATGGCTAAAAAAGAAAAAGCTGCAAAAGTGAAATCGGCCTACACCAAACGCCTGCGTAAAGTGCGCGAAGCACAGGACACCACGCAGATCTGGTCGCTCGAAGACGCTGTGAAATACATCAAGTCGAACGCAACCGCGAAATTCGATGAAACCATCGAAATCGCGATCAACCTCGGCATCGACACCAAGCAGTCGGACCAGAACGTCCGCGGCATGGTCATCCTGCCGAACGGCACCGGTAAAAACGTGCGCGTCGCCGTTTTCGCGAAAGGCCCCAAGGCCGAAGAAGCGAAAAAAGCGGGCGCTGACGTTGTCGGCGACGACGATCTCGCGCAGCGCGTGCAAAAAGGCGACATGCCCTTTGAACGCGTCATCGCGACCCCGGACATGATGGGTACGGTCGGCAAGCTCGGCCAGATTCTGGGCCCGAAAGGCCTGATGCCCAACCCGAAACTGGGCACCGTCACGATGGACGTCACCTCGGCCGTGAAAGCGGCAAAGGGCGGTTCCGTTGAATTCCGCGCTCAAAAAGAAGGCATCGTCCACGTCGGCGTGGGCAAGGCCTCTTTCGACGAGAAGAAACTTTGCGAAAACATCCGCGCCCTGCTGGACGCGGTTGTGAAGGCGAAGCCGGCAACGATGAAAGGCAACTATCTCCGCAAGGCGAGCCTTTCCTCCACGATGGGTCCCGGCGTCAAGCTGGAACTCGCGAGCCTGCTGCGCGCCGCCGCGTAACTAAATTTGGTACGGGGGCTTCGGCCCCCTGACCAGATCCCTGTCCGAGACTACTGGTACCCCGTCGGGGGCTAAACCTGAAAAGGCCAGTACAGACGAGGAAGAAAGTTTTTAACGGGTCATCCGTTATGGCTGGACGCTTCGGACGGGATAAACAGGTGGGAAGACAGTCTATCGTTTTCCTTCATGCAACCCCGGCACATTTCCCGTCAAAAGGAAGCGCGCCATAACTAAAAAGAAACGGAGAATATCCCGTGGATCGTGCAAAGAAAGCTGAAGTCATCGCTGACTTGCAAGAGACGCTCGGAGGCGTTGAGTCCCTCGTCGTGACCAAGAATATGGGTCTGACGGCGGCACAAGTGTCCGAACTGCGCGTCAGAATGCGCAAAGAAGGCGTTGACTACAAAGTATCCAAGAACCGGCTCGTGCTTCGGGCCCTCAAAGGTACGCGCTTCGAAGGCATCGGCCCCTTGCTCAAAGGCCCCGTCGGCATCGCATCGTCGAAAGACGCTGTCGCTGCTGCGAAGATCGCCGCCAATTTCGCCAAAGATAACGAGAAACTCGTGATCCTGGGCGGAGCTCTTGGCGACAAGGTCCTCGATACGGCAGCCGTTGTGGCATTGTCGAAACTGCCCTCCCTTGACCAACTGCGTGGCCAGATTGCCGGACTGCTCAAAGCACCGGCACGTCAGATCGCCACCATTGCTCAGGCTCCGGCGGCTCAACTGGCCCGTGTCCTTGGCGCATACGCTGCAAAGGGCTAATCGCTACGAACTGGCTTAAACCAACAAACGAACTAAATATCATTAAGGAGTACTACAATGGCTGATCTCGCAAAAATCGTTGACGAACTGTCGAAACTGACCGTTCTCGAAGCGTCCGAACTCTCCAAACTTCTCGAAGAGAAGTGGGGCGTTTCCGCTGCTGCTCCGGCTGCTGTCGCAGCTGTCGGCGGCGCTGCACCCGCAGGCGAAGCTAAATCGGAATTCGACGTCGTTCTGGCTTCGGCTGGCGACAAGAAAATCGAAGTGATCAAAGTCGTTCGCGAAATCACGGGCCTGGGCCTGAAAGAAGCGAAAGACCTCGTTGAAGGCGCACCGAAGTCGGTGAAAGCTGGCCTCAACAAGGCAGACGCTGACGCACTGAAAAAGAAACTGGAAGAAGTCGGCGCGAAAGTTGAGCTGAAGTAATCATCTTGATTATTTCGCACAACAGCGACGTATAAGATTGCGGCGGCGGGAAAAATTTCCCGCCGCCCCTTCTGCTGTTAAGGACTAAAATGCCCGCTTTCCGGGGCTCTTGACGGAAAACGATATGATACCAAGGCACTAAACGGCACGAGCGGGAATTCAAGATTTTTCAGGACGTCGGAAGTCATGTGGTGGGCTCCGTTTTTCGTCCTTCGGCACTTCAGGTTGGGGTTATAACCCCGCATTCATTCATCGGGACACAAGGGAAAACGCCATGAGCGCAAAAAAGGCAATTCGTTCACTTACCGACAGCAAAAGCTACACGGGCCGCAAGCGGATCCGCCGCAGCTTCGGGAAGATTCCCGAAGTCTGTGAAATGCCGAACCTGATCGAGGTGCAGCGCAATTCCTACGAGAAATTCCTGCAGCGCGACACGAAACACCAGGACCGCCTGACCGAAGGCCTCCAGGAAGTGTTCAAGTCCGTGTTCCCGATCAAGGATTTCTCGGGCCGCGCCGAAATCGATTTCGTGCGCTACGAACTGGAAGAACCCAAATACGACGTGGAAGAATGCGTCCAGCGCGGCATGACCTACGCGGCGCCCCTGCGCGTGACCCTGCGTCTCTCCACCTTTGACATCGACGAAGATTCCGGTGCGCGCACGATCCGCGACATCAAGGAACAGGATGTCTACATGGTCGACATGCCCCTCATGACCGGCAACGGCACGTTCGTCGTCAACGGCACCGAGCGCGTGATCGTGTCCCAGATGCACCGTTCCCCCGGCGTGTTCTTCGACCACGACCAGGGCAAGACCCACTCGTCCGGCAAATACCTGTTCGCCGCGCGCGTCATCCCCTATCGCGGCTCCTGGCTCGATTTCGAATTCGACGCCAAAGACCTCGTGTATGTGCGCATCGACCGCCGCCGCAAGCTGCCCGTGACCACCTTCCTGCTCGCGCTGGATTCCGATGAATCCGTGAAATACCGCGAACGCCAGCACAAGGCCGGCAAGCCCGTCGATCCGACCAAAATTCAGGGTCTGTCGAAAGAAGAAATCCTGCATTACTTCTACGAAATCCTGTCGTATGAAAAAACCAAGGACGGCTGGAAAACCCCCTATAACGCCGAACGTTTCCGCGGCCTGAAAACCAAGTTCGACCTGATCGACGCGAAAACCGGCAAGGTGAAAGTCCCCGCCGGCACGAAAATCACCGCGCGTCAGGCCCGCAAGCTTGAAGAAGAAGGCCTGAAAGACGTCGTGATCCAGTCGGAAGAACTCGTGGGCGCGGCGATCGCGCGCACCGTCACCGACGACAAGACCGGCGAAGTCGTGTTCGAGGCCGGCGAAGAGCTGGATGCCAAGAGCATCGACAAAATCGAGAAACTGGGCATCAAGACGCTCGAAATCCTCGCGATCGACAACATCAACGTGGGCGGCTACATCCGCAACACGCTGGCTGCCGACAAGTGCCGCAACCGCGAAGACGCGCTGATCGACATCTACCGCGTCATGCGCCCGGGCGAACCGCCCACGCTGGAATCGGCTGATGCGCTGTTCCGCGGCCTGTTCTTCGATTTCGAGCGCTATGACCTCTCTCCGGTCGGCCGCGTGAAAATGAACTCGCGCCTCGATTTCAAAACCGACGACCAGGTCCGCATCCTGCGCAAGGAAGACATCATGGCGATCCTCAAGATCCTCGTGGATCTGAAGGACGGCCGTGGCGAAACGGACGATATCGACCACCTTGGCAACCGCCGCGTCCGCTCGGTCGGTGAATTGATGGAAAACCAGTGCCGCGTCGGCCTGATGCGCATGGAACGCGCGATCCGCGAACGCATGTCGTCGGTGGATATCGATACCGCGATGCCGCATGACCTGATCAACGCGAAACCGGCCGCTGCCGCTGTCCGCGAATTCTTCGGCTCCTCGCAGCTGTCGCAGTTCATGGACCAGACGAACCCGCTGTCGGAAATCACGCATAAACGCCGTATGTCCGCGCTTGGACCAGGCGGTCTGACCCGCGAACGCGCAGGCTTCGAAGTCCGCGACGTTCACCCGACCCACTACGGCCGTATCTGCCCGATCGAAACCCCCGAGGGTCCGAACATCGGTCTGATCAACTCGCTCTCCACCTATGCGCGCATCAACCAGTACGGCTTCATCGAATCCCCGTACCGCAAGGTCGTGAACAACAAGGTCACCGACGACGTGGTTTACATGTCGGCGATGGAAGAGGGCAAATACACGATCGCGCAGGCGAACGCCGAACTCGACGCCAAGATGGGCTTCGTGAACGACCTCGTTTCCTGCCGCAAGGGTGGCGATTACATCCTGTCGCCCCGCGACCAGATCGACCTGATCGACGTTTCGCCGAAACAGATCGTTTCGGTGGCTGCGGCGCTCATACCCTTCCTTGAAAACGACGACGCGAACCGCGCGCTCATGGGCTCGAACATGCAGCGCCAGGCCGTTCCGCTGATGCGCTCCGACGCGCCGCTGGTCGGCACGGGCATGGAATACGCGGTCGCCCGCGACTCCGGCTCGGCGATTGCCGCGCTGCGCTCCGGCATCGTGGACTCGGTTGACGCAAACCGTATCGTCGTCCACGCAACGGAAGAAAAAGACAGCACGAAATCGACTGTCGATATCTACAAGCTGAAAAAGTTCACCCGTTCCAACCAGAACACCTGCATCACGCAGACCCCGCTTGTGAAAGTGGGCGACCGCGTCGAGGCCGGCGACATCATCGGCGACGGTCCCTCGACCGAACTGGGCGAACTGGCCCTTGGCCGTAACGTGCTCGTCGCGTTCATGCCCTGGAACGGCTACAACTTCGAAGACTCCATCCTGATCTCCGAACGCATCGCCTCCGACGACGTCTTCACCTCGATCCATATCGAGGAATTCGAAGTCATGGCGCGCGACACGAAACTGGGCCAGGAAGACATCACCCGCGACATCCCGAACGTCGGCGAGGAAGGCCTCAAGCACCTCGACGAAGCCGGCATCGTTTACATCGGCGCCGATGTGAAGCCGGGCGACATTCTGGTCGGTAAAGTCACCCCGAAAGGTGAATCGCCCATGACGCCGGAGGAAAAACTCCTCCGCGCCATCTTCGGCGAAAAAGCCTCCGACGTGAAAGACACCTCGCTCCGCGTTCCCCCGGGTATCTCGGGTACGATCGTTGAAGTCCGCGTGTTCTCCCGCCGCGGCGTCGACAAAGACCAGCGCGCCCTGTCTATCGAGCGCGCTGAAATCGAACGCCTCGCGAAAGACCGCGACGACGAACGCCGGATTTACGAACGCGGTTACTACGGCCGCATGAAGGAAATCCTGGTCGGCAAGACGGTCGCGAAGGCAATCGAAGGCCTCAAAAAAGGCGACAAGATCACGGCTGCCGACCTCGAGGCGACGAAACGCCACGAATGGCGCGAAGTGGTCGTCACCGACGAAAAAACCATGGGCGACATCGAATCCATGGGCCAGACCTTCGATCGCGCGATCGAGGACCTGACCCAGCGTTTCGAAAACAAGGTCGAAAAACTGCAGCGCGGCGACGAAATGCTGCCCGGCGTCATGAAAACGGTGAAAGTGTTCATCGCGGTCAAGCGCAAGCTGCAGCCCGGCGACAAGATGGCAGGCCGCCACGGCAACAAAGGTGTCGTGTCGAAAATCATGCCCGTCGAAAACATGCCCTACCTGGAAGACGGCACGCCCGTCGACCTCGTGCTGAACCCGCTTGGCGTTCCGTCCCGCATGAACGTCGGCCAGATCCTTGAAACCCACCTGGGCTGGGCGACCGCGCGCCTGGGCAAGCAGATCGGCGAGATCGTCGACCGCTACCACCGCACGACCGGTGCCGAGCGCGAAAAGCAGGAGAAAGACCTGCATGCCAAGCTGAAAGTGGCATACGGCGACAAGGCCTATAAAGAAGACGTGGCGACGCTGAAGCACAACGAACTGTTCGAAATGTGCGGCAACATCCGTCGCGGCGTTCCGATCGCAACCCCCGTCTTCGACGGCGCGGTCGAGGCTGACATCAACAAGATGCTGGAAGACGCAGGCCTGAACACCTCCGGCCAGGTCAAGCTGATCGACGGCCGGACTGGCGACTACTTCGAGCGTCAGGTCACCGTCGGCTACATCTACATGCTGAAGCTGCACCACCTTGTCGACGACAAGATCCACGCACGCTCCATCGGTCCGTACTCGCTTGTGACGCAGCAGCCTCTGGGCGGTAAAGCCCAGTTCGGCGGCCAGCGCTTCGGGGAGATGGAAGTGTGGGCGCTG